>JALSLS010000384.1 GCA_026988195.1 Methylomonas sp. | reverse complement strand
GCTTTAAGTAACACAGCTTCAGTACAACTAGGGGAATTTAAAATTCCGCAAGGAAAACCCTACCATGATGAAGCATTCGGCCAAGTTCAAATATTTTATAATGAACTTAGCTTTGATGTTCCGCTTACCCGCTCAACAACAAGTAGTCAAGCGATCACCTTAACAGCTAAATACCAAGGTTGTGCTGAACGTGGCGTTTGTTATCCACCGATGGAGAGTAAGGTTGAATTACAACTTCCAAAAGCAACTCAACTCATTACGCATTCACCTACAGTAACACCCACAAGTAAGCTATCAGAACAAGACCAGATTTTTCAATCCTTACAAAATAATTCTCTCCCTCTAACGCTACTAAGCTTTTTTGGGTTTGGCTTATTACTTGCCTTTACTCCTTGTATTTTCCCTATGATCCCTATTTTATCAGGCATCATTGTTGGACAAGGCGATTCGGTTACCCCACGCAAAGCTTTCTTGCTATCTCTAAGCTATGTATTGGCCTCAGCTTTAACTTATACCGCTTTTGGCATTCTTGCTGCTTTATTTGGGAGTAATTTACAAACAGTTTTTCAAGAACCCTGGATTATTGCTGTTTTTAGTGGCATTTTTGTCCTACTCTCTTTGTCTATGTTTGGTTTTTATAACCTAGAACTCCCTAAATCATTCCAATCAAAAATACATAACTCCAGTGATGGTCATCGCGATGGCTCATATATAGGTGCAGCCATTATGGGTGCTCTTTCTTCATTGATTGTAGGACCTTGTGTTGCAGCCCCTTTAGCTGGTGCTTTAATATACATTGGACAAACAGGGGATGTAATTTTAGGGGGATCCGCTTTATTTGTAATGGGGTTTGCTATGGGCTCCCCATTATTATTACTCGGCGCATCAGCAGGATCTTTATTACCTAAAGCAGGGCATTGGTTAAATTCAACCAAAGCTGTTTTTGGTGTTCTAATGCTAGCAGTTGCCGTCTGGATGCTGGATAGAATTCTTCCTGCCTCTATTATCATGCTACTGACAGCCAGTTTATTAATCATTCCAGCTATCTATTTGCGTGCTATAGACCCTTTAACAGAAATGGCTTCAGGCTGGCATAAACTATGGAAAGGCATTGGCTTAATGATGCTAATTTATGGATCTCTACTCCTGATAGGCTTAAGCATGGGGAATAGCAACCCATTACAACCTTTACATGGATTTTCAAACGGGCGTGCTGCTGAACACGAACAGGGTTTAGCCTTTAAAAAAATTACATCGCTAACACAGTTAGCTCAAGTGCTTGAGCAAGCCCACAATAATAATCAATGGGTTATGCTTGATTTTTATGCTGACTGGTGTATTTCTTGTAAAGAAATGGAAGCATTTACTTTTACCGATGAAAAAGTAAAAAACAGTCTATCTAACTTCATTTTAATTAAAGCCGATGTCACTAAAAATAACATTGATGACCAAGCTTTATTAACCCGTTTTAATTTAATCGGTCCTCCTGCTATTTTATTTTTTGCCCCCGACAAAAAGGAAAGAAAAAACTCACGTGTTATTGGTTATCAAGATACTAATACTTTTTTAGCTAATATTAATAACCTTTGAACTGAAATTTATGCAACAAAATACCCTATTAATTTTCTTTATTAGTGCAATTGCTTTGATCGGCGGAATATTTGTGCAACCTTTGCCTATTAAAGAACAAGCAGCCCTTCCAGCACTTGAAATAAACTTACCTGATGTTAGCGGTACCCAGCGAAGCCTTTCAGAGTGGCAAGGAAAAATACGTATTATCAACTTTTGGGCAACTTGGTGCCCCCCTTGCCTAAAAGAAATCCCTGAGTTTGTTAAATTACAAAATGAATACCCTACCATTCAATTTATTGGTATTGCTATTGAAGATAAGCAATTAGCAAAGCAATACCTACTAAACAACCCTGTTAATTACCCCATGCTTATAGGTGGAGAGCAAGCAATTTCATTGTCACAGCAACTAGGGAACATCGTTAATGCTGTACCTTTTAGCCTTATTATCAATCAACAAGGGCAAATCATTCACCGTCACCCTGGCGAACTAAGCAGAGAAAAAATCCTAGAAATTATTATTCCCATACTTCCTTAGCTTAGGAAACTAGAAAGAAAGAAAGAAAGAAAGAAAGAAAGAAAGAAAGAAAGAAAGAAAGAAATAATCAACCTTGCAGGCATTTTTGTCCCTGCTCAAAAAAACGGTGTAATCTGGTAGATTTTTTTATTATGCCCCCTAACATCAGACAAAAGCACCTTATTTTGTCGCTATTTGATGATAAAAAACATATATCTGGACAAAACCTTACAAATTAGGCAAAATTACCCAAATAAATAATTTTAACACGATAAACTAATGGCAACGATTACCATTCTTAATGGCCCGAACCTGAATTTACTAGGTGTTCGTGAACCCGGACACTATGGTAATAAATCCCTAAAGAACATTGAAGACTCAGTAAAGTCCATTGCTATAAATTTAGGTCATAGTCTTAGTTTTCAACAATCAAATGCAGAGCATGAAATTGTTGAAATGATTCACTATGCTTTTCAGCAACAGGTTGATTTTATCATCATCAACCCAGCGGCTTTTACTCACACCAGTGTTGCAATTCGTGATGCACTACTTGCAACAAAAATACCTTTTATAGAAGTACATTTATCAAATGTTCATGCACGAGAACCTTTCAGGGCACACTCCTACTTTTCAGATATTGCGGTAGGCGTTATTTGTGGGTTAGGCGCGCATGGATATGAACTGGCATTACAGGCCGCACACCAGATTTTAGAAAAAGAGAGCTAACGATGGATATTAGAAAAATAAAAAAATTAATCGAAATTATCGAAGAATCCGACATTGCTGAAATTGAAATTAGTGAGGGTGAAGAGTCTGTACGCATTAGTCGCTACTCCTCTAACTTTCCAACCGCTGTAACAGCGCCGGCGCCGGCGCCGGCAGCAGTTACTGCAGCACCGCTGGCTATTGCACCTGCCGTTACTACTGATGCGCCAGCAGCATTACCAAGTGGACATGTTGTTAAATCACCTATGGTAGGTACTTTTTATAATGCAGCATCACCCACGTCCACCTCCCCTTTTGTAAAAGTCGGTCAGTCGGTCAGTGAAGGTGAAACGCTTTGTATTATTGAGGCAATGAAAATCCTCAACCAAATTGAAGCAGATAAGAGTGGCGTGATTACACAAATCATGGTGGAAAATGCTCAACCTGTCGAATATGACCAACCTCTATTCATCATTGAGTAACCCAGCCTAGGTAAATATATGTTCGATAAAATTGTAATTGCCAATCGCGGAGAAATTGCCTTACGCATTCTGCGCGCTTGTAAAGAATTAGGTATAAAAACCGTTGCCGTACATTCTGACGTAGATCGTGATTTAAAACACGTCCGCCTTGCTGATGAAGCCGTTTGTATAGGACCTGCCTCTTCACTTGATAGCTATTTAAACATCCCCGCTATCATTAGTGCTGCAGAAGTCACTGATGCTGAAGCAATTCATCCTGGCTATGGTTTTTTGTCAGAAAACGCTGATTTTTCTGAAAAAGTGAGCCTGAGTGGTTTTGCTTTTATTGGTCCAAAAGCAGAAACTATTCGCATGATGGGCGATAAAATTTCAGCTAAAAAAGCAATGCTAGCTGCAGGGATCCCTTGTGTTCCTGGTAATGGCGAGCCTTTAACGGATGACAACCAAACCAATATTAAGATAGCTCACGAAATTGGCTATCCCATTATAGTTAAAGCTTCTGGTGGTGGTGGTGGTCGAGGTATGCGCGTAGTACATACTGAAGCAGCCCTTATAAATGCGATTGCACTCACTAAAGCAGAAGCGGCAGCAGCCTTCAATAATGACGTATTATATATGGAGAAGTTTCTAGAGGATCCTCGCCATATTGAATTTCAAGTATTAGCTGACAGCCACGGTAATGCCATTCACTTAGGTGAACGAGACTGCTCAATGCAACGTCGCCACCAAAAAGTAGTTGAAGAAGCCCCAGCACCAGGCTTAACCGATGAACAGCGTAATACCATGGGAAACCTATGTACTAAGGCTTGTAAAGATATTGGTTATTTAGGCGCGGGGACTTTTGAATTCTTATACGAAAAAGGTGATTTCTTTTTTATAGAAATGAACACAAGAGTACAAGTTGAACATCCGGTAACAGAAATGATCACTGGTTTTGATATTGTAAAAGAACAACTTCGTATTGCTGCAGGTGAGCCTCTTTCAAAAACTCAAGATGAAATCACTTTTACTGGCCATGCTATTGAATGCCGGCTAAATGCAGAAGATTCAAAAACATTTATGCCTTGCCCTGGAACCATCGAACAGTTCCATATGCCAGGTGGCCCTGGTATTCGTTGTGAAACACATATTTACAACGGCTATACGGTCCCCCCCTATTATGACTCTATGATAGGAAAACTGATTGCACACGGCGAAAATAGAGCAAGCGCTATTGCCCGTATGCAAACAGCTTTACAAGAAATGGTTGTTGATGGCATTAAAACCAATATCCCATTGCAAGTAGATATTATGGCTGATAGCGCTTTCCAAGCGGGTGAACAAAACATTCATTATCTGGAAAAGAAATTAGGCTTATCTTGAGAGCAGGTAAAAGGTAAAAGGTGAAAGGAAGAGCCAGCTCTCTGCCTTTGATCTTGCCTTTTACCTTTTACCTTTAACCTTTCACCTGTTCTTAAACTATGCCTTGGCACCAAATATCTATTATTACTGACAAACAAACAGCTCCTGAAATTTCTGATTTTTTCAGTGAGATTGGAGCTGTCTCGGTCACCTACATGGACGCTGAAGACCAACCTGTCTACGAGCCTGCACCCGGCGAAACAAGAATATGGCCCTCGACTAAAGTTATCGCTCTTTTTGAGTTAGATAGCGAACCTGAATTAGTAAAGACTGTTCTTTTTTCTCAATTCAAAAACAATACCTTGCAAGATTGGCTTCATGAGGTTCTTGAAGATCAAACATGGGAACGCACTTGGATGGAGCATTACCATCCCATGAAGTTTTCTGATTCCCTTTGGGTGTGCCCAACAGGGCAAGAAATAATAGCAGAAAATACCATTTGTATGACCTTAGACCCCGGTCTTGCATTTGGCACAGGAACACACGCAACAACAGCTCTCTGTTTAGAATGGTTAGCCAGTCACGACCTAAAAGGTAAGACTATAATCGATTATGGCTGTGGCTCAGGAATTCTGGCCGTAGCCGCCCTACTTTTAGGTGCTAAAGAGGCTCACGCAGTTGATATAGATCCTCAAGCAATAACGGCTACCCTTGCTAATGCAGAAAAGAACAATGTCTTAGATAGGATTAAATGCTCTCTACCCGAACATTTTTCAGCATTTCAAGCAGATATTGTAGTTGCTAATATTTTAGCCCAACCCCTTTGTGAATTATCAGAGTCTATTTCAGCCTTATTAAAACCGGCGGGACAGTTAGTATTATCGGGCATATTAAAAGAACAGGCTGATTCAGTTACATCAGCCTATCAAAATCACAATATTCAAATTAAAACACCTACCATTCAAGATGATTGGTGTCGATTAGATGGTTTAAAAGCCAAAGCCTGATGTATACACAATGCACTGAATGCGAGCACCCTTGTTCAATCACTGTTGAACATCTGCGCACATCTCATGCAATGTTGTGTTGTGAGTCCTGCTCATCCATGTTTGATGCATTAGAATTATTAAATGAAGGCTCAATACCTGTAGATAGTAGTATCCAACAGTTTTCTGTCAGCAATGATAATATCAACGCTACTGACACCTCGAACCAACAAAAAAAATACTGGGGATTGGGTACTATTCTTTTATGCCTTACTTTGATTTATCAAGTGTATTTTTTTGAAAGTTATAATTTATCTCAAAATACAATGTTACGGCCATGGTTACAGAAAATGTGCACCCTATCTACATGGTGTCAATTAGCAGATTACCAGAACCTTGATGAAATCAGTATTTTAGAAGGTTCTTTTGAACCCATAAATAATCACTACCAGTTTAAAACCATCTTTATCAATCAATCTCTTTTTGCACAAAAGCGCCCCTCAATTAAGCTTACATTACTTGATTTTACAGGAACCCCTGTTGCCAAAAGAGTTTTTTACCCAGCAGACTATTCAAAACAACCAAAAACTCTACTCGAACCCAATTATGTAGATAAAATAATACTCTCTATCGCGGCACCCTCAAGCAAAATTGGTGGTTATCGTTTCGAATTAATCTAACCCTCTCACACATCTCACGACTAGTGAAATATTAATCAAACTAGGTTTTAAGCACCAATGGCACATCCAGAACTGTATTTAAGAAAAAATGAAGACAAACGTTTACGCAAAGGTCACCTTTGGGTATTTAGTAATGAAGTTGACACAAAAAAAACCCCTTTAATCAGTTTCTCTGCAGGTGATATGGTTGTTGTCAAAGACTGTGAAGGCAAATCTCTGGGCAGCGCTTATATCAATCCAAATACACTGGTCTGTGCGCGCCTCATTGCCAGAAAGCCTACACAAAAAATGGGTACAACTTTCTTTACCGACAGAATTAGTCTTGCGTTTAACTTCCGAGAAAAATTATTTCCAGGGCAACCTTTTTACCGCTTAATCTTTGGTGAAAGCGATGGCTTACCTGGCTTAGTCGTTGATCGTTTTGGTTCAGTTTTATCTGTACAAATTACCACTGCGGGCATTGAAAAACAAAAAGAATTTTTAATAAGCTCTCTTATCGAATTACTTTCCCCAGAAGCGATTATATTAAAAAATGATAACAGCCAGCGACAACTAGAAAGTTTATCTCAAGAATCTGAAGTCATTTATGGCACTTTACCAGAGACATTGATTATTGAAGAAAACAAAGTCAAATTCCAATTAAATGCTGTTGATGGCCAAAAAACAGGTTGGTTTTATGACCATCGCGATAGTCGCGCCAAACTTGCCAAGCTCGCAAAAGGCCAACGTGTGCTCGATTTGTTTTCTTATTCCGGTGCTTGGGGCATTCCTGCAGCAGTAGCAGGAGCAACAGAAGTAACTTGTGTTGATAGTTCTGATTCTGCATTAGCACTGGCTAAAAGTAGTGCCGAGTTAAACAATGTACAAGATAAAATGAATTTTGTACGCAGTGATGTATTTGATTTTCTAAAACAAGCCCGTGAAAACAAAGAACGTTATGATATTATCGTATTAGACCCACCAGCCCTAGTTAAAAGAAAAAAAGATTTTAAAGCCGGTTATGAAGCCTATCGCCGTTTAAATCACTTAGCACTGCAAGTATTAAGTAAAAATGGTATTCTAGTTTCAGCTTCATGCTCTCACCATTTAAGCAAAGCTAATTTACATGAGATACTGCGTTCGTCGGCACGCCATATAGACCGTCACCTTGTCTTTTTTGCTACGGGTAGTCAAGGCCCAGATCACCCTATCCATCCAGCTATTCCAGAAACAGAATATTTAAAAACTTATTTCTGTTCCGTCTCTAGCAGTTTATAATCTACCGATGAACAAATCTATAGACCCCTGCCCTCTTTGTGGCCAACCTGTTGAAATAACGGGTTTTAAACTGCAAACAAAAGAAGGTGAAAAAAGTTTCTGCTGCGCAGGTTGCGTCAGCATTTACCAATTACTTAACGAAGACAAATTATTAACCACAACAAATGAGGAGAACGAATGAAAGCCTGTGAAAATTGCGCTGCTGATAGAGTCCGGATTGGTGAAAACCATACTAAAATGTCAGTTTTATCCAGAACAATAGGTTTAATCTTGATCTATTTACCTATTTTAACATTTCCTTTTATCGTGTTAAGCGCATACTGGACATACTACAGCCTGATTTTATGTGGTGCACAAAATGTAAAAAAATGGAGTGACTACCTTCCCGAAAAATCATCACATCGTTACACAATGAAAAACCAAATTACCATGGATGGTTCTTTTAAATATAGTTTAGCGCAATCTAAACTTTACTGGATTCTTAACTGTACTGTCTACTGCCCATACAGCGTGGCTCTTTTCGAATGGCACTCTTATTTAGTTAAAGTTGTTGAAAACTGGTGGTGTCCATTCGCCCATGGCGAAAAAGAAAACTATAAAAATGGTTCTATTGATAAATCTTTTTGGCATATTTACCCAGAAGATGAAAAAAAGCTTCACCCAGATGATAAATCTAACCCAATATTTACTGATGAGCACGACAAAGACTTAAAGTAAAAGCGGGTCAAAGGTTCAAGGTCAAAAGTTAAAAGAGCAAATAAAAATAAACTAAGTTTTTTCTTGATCCTTTTTTCCTTGAACTAAACACTACAATCCCCCTTCAAAAAAATCAAACCTGATTTATCCCCCCATTTCAGGTATCATAGCCGACCCTTCGTAAAGTTCATATTATGAAAATAGGTTCATATACACTTCCAAACAACCTTATTCTTGCTCCAATGGCTGGAATTACTGACCGCCCTTTCCGTGAATTAGCTCGGCAATTTGGTGTAGGTTTGGCTGTGTCAGAAATGGTCGCCTCAAACCCCAGCCTACAAAAACACAAACGAACTTTACTAAAGACCGATTATACGGGGGAAACAGGGTTACGCTCTGTGCAGATATTAGGCACCAACCCTAAACATATGGCTGATGCAGCACTCCTTAACCAGCAACGTGGTGCTCAGATTATTGATATAAATATGGGCTGTCCCGCCAAAAAAGTCTGCTCCGTTGCTGCCGGATCCGCTTTATTAAGAGATGAAGATCTGGTCAAAAGAATTCTTGATGCTATAGTCAATACCGTTGACATCCCTGTCACACTCAAGATTCGTACAGGTTGGGATAAAGAAACTAAAAACGCCATCAATATTGCAAAAATTGCTGAGCAGTCAGGTATTGCTGCTCTGACTATTCATGGGCGGACTCGAGCCTGTAAATTTCAAGGTGAAGCAGAATATAACACTATTAAGCAGGTTAAGCAGGCCGTTAGCCTTCCTATTATTGCTAATGGAGATATCACTACTGCAAAAAAAGCTCAGCATGTATTAGAGTATACAGGGGCAGATGCCATTATGATTGGCAGAGCAGCTCAGGGTAAACCTTGGGTTTTTGACGAAATATTACAGAGCCTTAACCAAAATTCAAACTATAAAAAACCATCCATAAAAGATATTCAATCAATTATTAATAATCATCTAGAAGAATTATATAGCTTCTATGGAGATTTAAGCGGTGTTAGAATAGCCCGTAAACATATAGGCTGGTATTTTGATAATT
>JALSLS010000383.1 GCA_026988195.1 Methylomonas sp. | reverse complement strand
AATTCTTTTTTCCATAACCAGCTCCCTGAAGTGAAAGTCATTCCTTATCACTTTAGCCTAAATTATTAATTTATCAAGATGTTTTTTATTATGAGTCACCTAAAGTCTTGCCACGTGCCAACTTAGGTAAATTACCATCCAGCCCTATAGCCATTCGCGTTACTTTGTTTTTTACGGGAGAAATACGCTCAGCTAAGCCTAAGCCAAAATTTCTCAGAAATTTGATAGGTAAAACTTTGTTACTAAAGACTCGATAAAAAATATCCATAGCGGTCATCATGCGTAAATTTTCGTTCCTACGCATCTTTTCATATCTTTTTAAAACAGAAATATCAGCAATATTTTCACCTTTCTGGTGCGCCTCAACTAAAACTTCGGCTAATGCTGCTGCATCTAACAAACCAATATTCACCCCTTGACCTGCAAGCGGGTTTATCATATGAGCAGCATCCCCAACCAGAGCAACACCCGCTTTAACATATTGTTGGGCGTGCTGGCGCTTTAATGGAAAACTGGCTACACCTAAAACTTGATTGATTTTACCTAAGCAGTCAGGGAATGTAGCTGTTAATTCTAATATTAATGCTTCATTAGATAGAGCCTTTAGTCTTTTTACTTCATCAGCTGAGTTGTACCAGACTATAGAGCCATAATGACCAGACAGTGGTAAAAAAGCCTGGGGACCGCTTGGTACGAATCGCTGCCAAGTAATATCCTGCTGTTCATAATCTGTTTCAACATAAATAACCATCGCATGTTGTTGATAGTCCCAGCTAGTAACACCCAAGCCAACTGTCTGCCTAACCCTTGAATTTCCTCCATCAGCCGCAACTAGCATATTTGTTTGTAGCTCACTGCCATCAGACAAAGTTAAAGTTGACTGCCCCGAAGCTGAATAATTAATTTCTTTAATTGAAATGGGTGCAATCAATTCAATATTGTCGAATTTAGCCAGTTGATCTAACAATGCAAGTTGAGTAACCCGGTTTTCAACGATATAACCCAATTCTGGCAGTGCAATATCATCACTATTAAACTCAGTATCGCCAGCAGTCTCCCAAACACGCATTCGTTTAAAGGGACAATACCTACGGTTTAAAACGCCTTCCCAAGCCCCAACTGTCTGCATGATATTTTTTGAGGCTAAACTTAGCGCTGAAACGCGTAAATCATGGGACTGGTCGGAAGAAAACTTATCGGGTATAGCCTGCTCCACAACCCCAACCTTTAATGAACTCCCACCCAAGCCACAAGCCACAGTAGCTCCAACCATACCACCACCCACAACGACAACATCAAACTCTTTCATATTCACCAGTAACTATCAAAAAAAGAAAAACACTTAAAGCAACTCTTAAACAATAAACTACCCCCATCACTCCTACGTTCCAGCGCTACGGTATCACTACTATTAAGTTAAGCAATTTTCTGTAGGATGTGCTGAGGCACGAAGCGCATCAGCTGTAAACGATGCGCTTCGTGCCTCAGCACATCCTACCTTAACTTAATGGCAGTGACGCAGAACATGGGAAATATTTTGGTAATTTATTCCATACACGTTCCTAAGAAACTAAACCCAAACCATAACCTTTATACTTTACCAAGTTTAATAGCTTGAGTTCTCATAGATACAAATAATTTTCATATCCACTGGAATGACATAAAAAACCACCTCATGGTATAATTGAAAAGTTTCACTAATCGAAAATTTTTAGTAGTCGATGAAGCTTAGAGGTATTGACCTCTGACTCTATCATGCAATAAGTAAAATAACCACAACGACTACAAGACATTACATTATAAATTAAGGACCGGGATGGCGATGAATATAAATTCCCTTAAAAACCATACAACTCAAATGCTTTACGATGAAAATTTATCACAAGACAGCTGTGGCGTTGGTTTTATAACCCACAAAGCAAGTAAGCAATCACATGACTTATTGATAAAGTCACACGAAGCACTTTGTACCATCCCTCATAGAGGCGGCATGAGCGCAGAAGGTATTGGTGATGGTGCTGGGGTAAACATTGATCTATCGCTTAAATTTTTCCGTAAGGTCACAGGAAATAATGAGCTAGAACTGGGGCAATTTGGAGTCGCTAACTTCTTCTTCCCAGAAGACCACGTCAAATATGATGCTACTGCCAAACAATTAGTCGAAAATCACTTAAAAGACTTTAACTTGCCTATTATTTGCTGGAGAAACATTCCTGTTGATAATTCCGTGCTTAACGAAGCCTCTGTTAAAGCACAACTTCCTATCAAACAGCTTATCTTTGGTCGCCCAGAAGCATTAAAAGATGCATCTCATGAAACATTTGAAAAGCATATTCAAGTTGCCTTACTCACCATTGAAGCAGAAGGCTTTACCCGTCATGAACTTGATGGTTTTTACCCTCTCTCGATGAGTTCACAAACTCAAGTTTATAAGGGACGTCTTAATTCTTTTGAAGTGATCCCCTATTTCATCGACCTATATGATGTAGATCATGAAATTAGCACTTTATTTTTTCACACTCGCTTTTCAACCAATACTGCCCCTGCAACGATGATGGCTCAGCCATTTCGTTATATGGCGCATAATGGTGAGTTAAATACAGATAAGAAAAACAGGCTAAGTGAAAATGCCATTGCGCGTCAAAATAACAAAGAAGTTATTTTCCCTATTGGTCAGTCAGATTCTGGTCGTTTAGACCAAACATTAACCCGCCGTATTAATGAAGATAACTTAGATATCGTTACCGCTATTTTAGCGATGATGCCTCCTGCATGGGAAAATGACACCTCATTATCTGATGAAGTCCGTGCCATGCTTGAATATTTTAGCTTATACGAAGAAAAAAATGATGGCCCAGCAGCTATTATTTTCAACGACGGCATTAGAGTTGGTGCACGCCTTGACCGTTTAGGCCTTAGACCTTTACGCTCAGTAGAAACTACCGAATATTTAGCGGTAATGTCAGAGGCGGGACAAATTGACTTTCCTGCCAATGAAGTATTAAAACGTGGCAGAATTGAAGCTGGCGGCATGCTTTATTTTGATCATAGCACAGGCGAAAGTTACGATAGCCATCAAGTGATGGATCGCCTAGCTAAAGAAAAAGACTACAAAGCCTTATTGGATCAAAGTGCTGTACATATTACTGATTTTGATAAAGTTGAATTATCAGAATTATGCAACCAACATAGCTTTACTATTGACCAAAGACATACCGCCTACTCTCTTAACCAAGAAAGCTTTAAATTCTTACTTGATCCTATATTAAGCAATGGTATGGAAAAGGTTTCAGCGATGGGCTATGGTATTACCCCTAACGCCCTCTCAAAGGCTGAAGGCGGCATGTCACGTTATTTTAGCCAACGCTTCGCTCAAGTCACCAACCCACCGCTAGATTCTTTACGTGAAAGTGATGGCATGACCTTGCGCGTTGCATTAGGGGCAAAACCTACTTTTTCAGAGCATGATAGCCGTCAATTGGTTATTGAGTCACCTATTTTACAACGTACTCAACTAGAGCAAATTCGTAGACAATCTGCTGTCAGCCATACAACTATTGATATATTGTATGCGCCTGATTATGACAACGCTGAAAAAAATGAAACAACCTTATTACTGGCTGTTGAAGCAATATGCCAGCAAGTTGAAACTGCGGCTACAGCTAATACTGGCATTATTATATTAAGCGATCAAAATATCAGCTCAGATAAGGCGGCAATTCCTGCTTTATTAATGATTTCAGCGGCTAATCAACACCTAAGTTCACAAGGCCTTCGCTTTAACTCTTCTATTATCTTAGAAACAGGACAAGCAGCAAGCCCTCATGACATCGCGACTATCTTAGGGTTTGGAGCATCAGCCATCTGCCCATTAAGCGTCCATAATCGTGTCATCACTCACTATGACAATGAACAAGACCAACAAACAGTATTAGATAGCTTTCAAGCTGGGATCAAAAAATCTCTAATGAAAACAATGGGTAAATTTGGTTTATGTACCGCTGAAAGCTATATCGGTGGTGAATTTTTTGAATCAAACTATTTAGACACTGATGAACCAAGGTTAAAACCTTACTTTCCAAATATCAACTCTTCTGTGGGTGGTGTACGTTATGCTGATATAGCAGCTAGCGCAACTGAGTGGCATCATAAGTCACTAAGCATTACCGAAGAAAAAGATATTCCTTTCCTTGGGCTATTTAAAGAACGTCTAGAAGGTGCTGGGCATACTTTTGGTAATACCGCCGTTAGAGAATATATCAATATGACTGATGAGGATATTTTATATATCCCTCAACATGAAAAAGCTACTTCTGTTAGTGATACCGCTTATTTAGACTTCGGTTATGAAAAACGTACCCCTGAACAAATTGATCAGTTTGGTATTACACCCGCCTATCGAAGTTTTACTAAAGGCCTTTATCAAGAGCGCAGTAGCAGGCCTGCAGCACTTAGGGATATTGTCAACTTCCCAGCCGATATTCGCGCAGCAAAAAATTGCGCAGATTTTGATTTAATCCTGAACCAGCAAAACTTGCAGGGTAATAACAATTACCTGATTGTTGGACTTAAGATTAAAATAAAAAATGCTGAGCACTTTGAAGTTTCATTCACTGAAAACTCATCGGCTGAACGTTTACAAGGCTTGGCTGACCACTTTAACAAGCGTTTTTCTAATGAAAAATTTAACTTAACGGTTAATAGTGAAAAAATTATTATTGATAGTAAAGTCTGCAAAACTCAATGCTTATTTAATAACTATCTAAATACTATTCAAACTGCGCGTACGCCTATTGCCTTATCTGAGGTGCAAGCAGCACACGAAATTACCGGCACGTTAGCAACAGGTGCAATGAGTCATGGTGCTTTATTATCAGAAGCTCATGAAGCGGTTGCTCAAGGGACTAATATTGCGGGTGCGATTAGTAACTCTGGTGAAGGCGGTGAGCACTCCAGTCGTTTCAACACCATTAGGTCAAGCAAGATCAAGCAATTTGCCTCAGGTCGTTTTGGCGTATGGGCGGGTTACCTTGCTGATCCCAATATTGAAGAAATTGAAATCAAAATTGCTCAAGGGGCTAAACCTGGCGAAGGCGGTCAATTGCCTGCGGCTAAAGTTTCGGTAGAAATTGCGTCTTTACGCGGTGGCACACCAAGAGTTGAACTTGTCAGCCCTCCTCCACATCACGACACCTACTCTATTGAAGATTTAGGCCAATTAATTCATGATGCCAAAGCGGCTCGTGTAAAAGTGGTGGTTAAATTAGTTTCATCTGAAGGTATCGGCACTATAGCCGTCGGTGTTGCTAAAGCAGGTGCCGATGTTATCAATGTAGCAGGTAACTCTGGTGGTACAGGTGCCGCTGCAGTGACTAGCTTAAAAAATACAGGTCGTTCACCAGAAATTGGTATTGCTGAAGTTCATCAAGCATTAGCCGCTAACGGTTTACGAGATAAAGTGGTGCTTCGTTGTAGTGCGGCTCACCAAAGCGGTGTCGATGTAGTTAAATCAGCCATTTTAGGCGGTGACTCTTTTGAGTTTGGTACTACCGCATTGATGATGTTACGTTGTGTGATGGCGAAGAACTGTAATGTGCGTTGCCCTGCTGGATTAACCACAATCCATGAAGAATTTAAAGGTGACCCAAGAGTGCTTGCACAATACTTCATGAACTTAGCACACGAAGTACGTGAAATCTTAGCTGGCCTTGGCTATGCCAGCTTAACTGAAATTCGTGGACAAGCTGATCTATTACATTTAATTGATCACCCTACCATGGTCGGTCAATTAGACTTTACTCGCTTACTGGCACAAGTTGAAGAAGTTAAGATTGCTAACCCTATCTATTTAGAAGCCAACTTTAGTATTGACGATCTTGCAATCGCTCAAATTAAATCTTCAGTTCTAAAAGGCCAAAGTATTATTCTTGCAGGCTCTGAATTTAAGCTCAATAACCGCCATAAAACGGTAGGCGGCCAAACGGCAATTGATATTGAGCGCACAATCGCTTATGAAATCAATGAGCAACAAGCTACTGACTCTAAACTTATTTATACTAATCAACATGGCCGACGCTATTTAGCGGCAGATAGCGTCATTATTCGTACCACTGGCTCTGCCGGACAAAGCTATGCTGCTTTTAATAATGATGGCATGCGCATGGAGCACTATGGTACTTGTAATGATGGAGTTGGCAAATCAGCCTGTGGTGGTACTATTATTATTAGCTCACCCGGCGGTGGCTCAAAAGCATCAGGTGAAAATGTATTAATCGGTAACTTTGCCTTATTCGGTGCAACTGGCGGCAAAGCATTTATTAATGGAGAAGCGGGTGACCGTTTTGCTGTTCGTAATTCAGGCGCTATGGCAGTTGTTGAAGGTGTGGGTGACTTTGCTTGCGAGTACATGATTAATGGGGCAGTGCTTAACCTAGGTACTTTCGGGAAAGGTTTTTGTACAGGAATGTCAGGGGGTAATGCTTACCAATATGACCCTGATAACCGCTTACAAGACTTACATGATGCCAGTTCTGTTGAGATTCGCAGCCTGACTGAACAGTCTGAAGTATCAAAAGCGCATGAGCAATTTATTTTAGCCATGCTTGAACAGCATATTGAGTATACCAACTCAATCATTGGTAACAGAATTTTAGCTGACTGGGAAAATCAACGGAAGCACTTTAAGTTTGCTATTCCTTTATGGTTATACAAAACTCAAACTGCTGAATTTTTAAGCAAAACCACAGACCGCAAAGCAACAATCGAAGAGTTAGCGGTGGCTTATGCTCAAATCCAGATTAAGCTTGTTAAAGAGGGCTATAAAAGCAATCAAGCATTATTTGGGGGTGCTATTCCTGATTATGGAAAAACGGATACAAGCCTTACTTTTAAGTTAATTAATAGTTTTTCTGTGATTGATAATGCACAAAGAATTGCCAAAGACCAGATAACCAAATCAGGACAAACTGAAATAAGTGAGCAACAAATTACTCAACAGGCTGAAAAGTTAATTATTGAGCGCCCTCGAAAAATTCAGGATGCTTTGGTTAAAACTTACCGAGAGGCTTACGCAAATTATACAGATGAGCAATTATATGCATTATTAGCAGATAAGCGCCTAACTGATTATAAAACAGCTATGATTCAACGTGACGTGCAAAGTATTTATTCTATTGGCTCCACTGCTTGGATAATGGAACAACAAAATGCCAATAGATTAGCATTAGCGGAAGTCATAGGGGTTGAAGAGTATATTGCTGCTCTAGCAAGCCTTAATATTGTTCAAACCATGCTAGAAGCATAAAAGACATAAGACTTTGTAAGCCTTTAGATATTATATCCAAAGGCTTACAAGTAAAGCCCAATAAAACAGTTACAAAAAATATGAAAACACCAAACATTCCACAAAATGCTCCCTACAGCGACACCCAACGTGCCTGGATAGGTGGTTTTTTTGCAGGTATGCACAGCCATATGCTGCAAAATTCTGGATCAAGTAACCAAGCTGATGCGCGTGTCATCAATATCCTTTATGGTACACAAACAGGCAATTCAGAATCCGTTGCAACTGATGTGGCTGATGCTGCGAAAACACACGGCTTACGTCCTGTTGTTCAAAGCATGGATGAGATCGAAATAGAGGCCTTGGTTAAAATGGAATACCTACTCATCATTACCAGTACTTATGGTGAAGGTGAAATGCCCGATAATGCCCAGCTACTTTGGGATGCTATCAGTGCTGATTCTGCTCCAAAAATGGACAACACTCAATTCTCAATTTTAGCTTTAGGTGACACCAGCTATGATTTGTTTTGTAAAGCAGGCATAGACTGGGATAATCGCTTAGCTGAATTAGGTGCTAAACGTCTATTTGAGCGTGCAGATTGCGATGTTGAATTTGATGAAGCAGCAGAAAATTGGATCAATAATGTTATTCCTATGCTGTCTGATGGCTCAACAGTTTCTATTTCTACAGATTCTGGCTCCGCCAATAGCAAACCAAAATTCAACCGTAAAAACCCATTTGTTAGCAAGCTGACAGTAAACCGTTTATTAACTTCGGAAAAATCATCTAAAGAAACACGTCATTATGAGTTTTCTCTTGAGGGCTCAGGCTTATCTTATGAAGCGGGTGATGCATTAAATGTAATCCCTGAAAACTGCCCTGAGTTAGTATCCTCTATTGTTTCTGCTATTGCGTGCACAGGAACAGAAGATGAACCAGTTAATGGCGAACCCATGTCATTGTCAGAAGCTTTGCGGACACATTTTGAAATAAAACAGCCCAGTAAAGAGCTTATTCAAGAAATTGCTAACCGCTCAGGTGACCAAGAATTAAATGGTATTCTAGAAAGTAAAGATAAAACAGCCTTAGCAAAATATTTATGGGGGCGAGACACTCTAGATTTATTACTAAAATTTCCAGATATGCAATTTTCAGCTGCTGAATTTTTAGCTTTATTAAAACCCCTACAACACCGTGCTTACTCTATTTCATCAAGTGGAAAAATGCATACAGATTCTGTGCATTTAACCGTTGCCAGTGTAAGGTACAATACCCATGGCCGTGATCATAAAGGGGTTTGTTCAACCTATCTGGCAGACTTGCTTGATGAAAATTCAGATGTAAAAATCTTCTTTTCTCCAAATAAAAGCTTTAGAGTCCCTGAAGATGATAGCCTTCCAATGATTATGGTCGGGCCTGGTACTGGTATCGCTCCTTTTAGAGCATTCTTACAAGAACGTGAATTTAGAAAATCCAGTGGTAAAAACTGGTTATTTTTTGGAGATCGAAATGCTGCAACAGATTACATCTACCAAGATGAAATTGAGGCGATGCAAGAAAAAGGGATTCTTAGCCGTTTAGACCTAGCCTTTTCAAGAGACCAGGAACAGAAAATTTATGTACAGGATCGCATGCTTGAAAACGGTGCTGATATATTTGCTTGGTTAGAACAAGGCGGATCATTCTTTGTTTGTGGTGATGCCACTTATATGGCTAAAGATGTTGATAAAGCCTTACATACTCTGATTGCAGAGCATGGTAATAAAACAGCCGAACAAGCTATTGAATATGTTAATCAGCTTAAAAAAGAAAAGCGCTATGTACGGGATGTATATTAACACTTAGGAACGTG
The DNA here is from genome assembly GCA_026988195.1 of Methylomonas sp. Lineage (GTDB taxonomy): Bacteria > Pseudomonadota > Gammaproteobacteria > Methylococcales > Methylomonadaceae > QPIN01. The sequence goes on along the minus strand of JALSLS010000383.1, from coordinate 172 downwards.
CATGAAACAACTTTCCGATTTCTAACTTGTCTTTTTGCTCCAGATGGAATGACCTCATTCGTTGCGTAGCTGGCGGCTATGTGCCTCATGAGATCATTCCACCTGAAACAAAAATCCTACGTTATAATTTCGGGAAGTTATTCCATACACGTTCCTTAATCATAATTAATTG
>JALSLS010000382.1 GCA_026988195.1 Methylomonas sp. | reverse complement strand
GTTGTTAGAGAAGAAGCTGTTGAGCCAGTTATATCTACTAAAGTTGAAAAAGTAATTGAACAGCCAGAACAGCAGGCGATAACTTCGGCTCCCATAGCGGAAGCCAACAAAGAAACTGTAGCTCCAGATGAAAAAGAAATAACAAAGCAAGGTATATCAGCTAAAGTTTTAGGCTGGTTTTCTTCAATGGATAAAGCATTGGAGGGTGATGATAACCCTCAAGTTGATAAGGTTGGTTCTGCTGATTCTCTACGTGAACCAGCAGAAGAACTTACTCCTGTTGTTTCAGTTGAGTCTGTCAATGTAGTCAAGGATGTTGAGCCAGTTGTTGAAGTCAAACAAACAATAACAGCTAAAGTTAAAGAAGCCTCTATAGTCGCACAGCCTCCTAAAGAATCTGTTGAAATATTAGATGAAGAGGAAAGTAGCTTTTCAGAAAAATTAGCTGAAGTTGCTGATAAAATGGATTCAATGCAGGGAAAGTTAAAAGGGTTTTTTAGTAAAAAATAACTAAGGAATGTGCATGAAATAAGTTCCCGATTTCTAACGAGTCTTTTTACTCCAGCTGAAGCAAAAATCCCACGTTATAACTTCAGGGTATTATTTCATGCGCATTCCTAAGAGCTTCTGTCTGCCATAAGTGTGAGCCACATTAATATATACTTCGCGCGGTCACGACTGCGGATTTCTAACCGCTGAGCTTTTGCCAATAGTTGCGGTGCTGAAACAGTTGCGTAGCTTGCTATGCGCCTGTTTCAGCACCTTGCTATCGACAAAAATCAGCAGCTTATAAATTCCGCATCCGTGACCGCGCGAAGTATATAGCGGGTATTGGTCACAGAAAATGTAATTAACTGGGCTTTGTTGAAATAGTGTGATGAATCCCCATAATTTTTAAATTACTTTCTCTATAGTTAGTTTTAATATTAACTGTTAGAGAGTAAGTGTAATTATGAATGATTTAAATAAAGATATTTTAGTTAGCGGGCTGTTTGTAACGGGGCTTTTTGGTTTTGTGAGTGGAGCTTATATTGTCTCATCTACCGTACTTGCAGCCGCCACTATTTTTAATAGTATAGGAAGCTTAAGCAAGCAAAAAAATGAGGTTGTTTCTAATAGTTCTCTATGAATTAAGTGAAAGATAACCTTGTTATTTTATGTTTATAAAACCAGCACACTTAATATGTGCTGGTTTTCTATTTACGATGGAGTAAGACAATATGGGCTTACTAACTCCATTTCAATCAGTATACTCGCCAAATTATCACTCTGATATTGCTTAAATATTATTTCACGTGTTACAGCCTTTATTCATAAGGCTACCAGCAATAAATACCCCACTACAACTTTTTGGACTTTTTGTCCTCGCTCAAGCAATCTCAATCATTACGTAGATTGTAGCTAATAGCACGAATCAAAATGGAATATCATCATCAAAATCTTCATAAGATGCAGGTGGGGGAGTATTCGGTAGAGGGTTGTTAGTCGCTACTGGTGCAGCTGATTGTTGTTGAGGGCTGGAAGTTTGATTGTTATTAAAATTAGTATTGTTGTTTGAAGTCTCGTCAAAATTTGCTGTTCCTCCACTTTTGCTATCAAGCATCTGCATTTGTTCTGCAATAATTTCTGTTGTGTATCTATCTTGACCATTCTGGTCTTGCCATTTACGGGTGCGGATTCTACCTTCAACGTAGATCAGGCTGCCTTTTCTTAGGTATTCACCGACTACTTCGGCGATTCGATTAAAAAAGGTAATACGATGCCATTCAGTTTCATCTCGACGCTCACCAGACTGTTTGTCTTTCCAGCGACGTGATGTGGCAAGAGTGATATTGGTTACCGATCCACCACTTGGCATGGATTTAACTTCTGGGTCGGCACCTAGTCGGCCAATTAAAGTAACTTTGTTTAACATTATCTGTCCTGGTATTAAATGTTTATTTGCAATTAAATTAGACAGTGCGATAAATAAAGGGGGACAGACTTAAGAGACTATATAAACTAATGCTTTCCAGCCTGCTAAGTCTGAACCCTTGAATATTAGGTGGTTTTAAAAACGTTAGCCACCCTGTTATTTAAAGCACGTACACTACGAAATTTTTATACATTTATTTTAGCACGGAATAATTATGTTCTAAATTGTCTAACAGAGTTTCTTAATTGGTCTGCTAATGTGAGTAATTCTTTACAAGCCTCAGAGGTGTTTCTAGCACCAATAGATGTTTCATTAGTGACTTCGCTAATATTATTAATATTACGGTTAATTTCTGCAGCAACAGCGGTTTGTTCTTCAGCTGCTCCAGCGATTTGATTGTTCATATCATTAATCGTGTCAATGCGTTCGCTGATTGATGTGATTGATTCATTTGCTGAAGAGGCTCGCTCAACACTGGATTCAGCTTGTTTTTTACCTTTATCCATTACTGTGACCGCTTCTTTTGCTCTATTCTGTAGAAGGTCAATGGTTTGTTGAATTTCTAATGTTGAGTTCTGAGTACGGCTTGCTAAAGTTCTTACTTCATCAGCTACAACAGCAAAACCTCTACCTTGCTCACCAGCGCGTGCAGCTTCAATAGCGGCATTTAAAGCGAGTAAGTTGGTTTGTTCGGCAATGCCTTGAATAACGCCTAAAACTTCTCCAATAGTATTTGAATCATTTTCTAGTTCATGGATAACATTAGCTGCATTATCAACCTCTGTAGCAAGTTGATTAATTTCCTCCATGGCTTGAGTGACAATATTTTTCCCCGTTGTTGCTTCTACATCAGCGGCACTTGCAGCTTCTGATGCATTAACTGCATTTCTGGCGACTTCTAAAACCGTTGCCGTCATTTCCTCCATAGCGGTAGCGACTTGGGTCGTTTCCTCAAGTTGTCTTTCTACACCTTGCTCTGTTTGTTGTGTGATTTCTGCTAATTGATGAGAGGCTGTTGCTAGTTTTTCACTGGTAACACTAATATTGTCAATGGTTTTGGCTATTTTTTTGACAAAAGAATTAAAACTGCCTGCAACCCATGCAAACTCAGATTTTCCTTGGATGTTGAGGCGAGCGGTTAAGTCGCCATCACCACTAGAAATATCCTGAAGCTTCAAAGCAAGGCTGGTGAGTGGGCTAATAATTATTCTGTTCATGACAAAATATCCGGTGCCGCTAATGACCAGTAAAGTGGCCATTAATAATCCAATAGCTATATATATATTGCTTTGTAGTTTTGCAAAATCATTTGAAAGGGGGATAATAATTTCAAAAGCACCATGCAAATCACCTTGTTGTTTATTTTCCATGGGGTAACCGAGAATATCTGTGCCATTGCTATTACCCCATAATGCTTGAGAGGTGTTGGGGTTTCCATGGCAAAGTTCACATTGTTTAGCTAGTTTTACGGGGCGAAAATAGCGAGCTTCATTTTTTTCATCATCAATATATTGATATTCACTAGCTGCGGGGTTGTTTTTGAAATAAGTGAGCGCTTCACGTTCAATTGTGTCAGGTTCATTTTTCGGGTTTCTGGCACCTGATCTAGGTGCTTTAAAACGAAAGTTACTTTCTTTGGCTTTTTCTTGTACAACATTCCAAGCTGTCGCAACGGGAACTGTTGCAATAACTATGGCTCTGGCTTCTGAAGGTGATTTGTTTTGTACTAACTGCCGAAGGTGTTGAGTGCTAAAAACACCTTGATCCCATTTTTTGATAGTGTCGCTTCGAATAGACTCAGAAATAAGGAGCAATTGTTTAGCGGCGTAGATATTAGAATCAATTACCTTTTGTTTTTCACTATTAGCATAGAAAATTAAAATGCTAATGCCTAAAACGGTTAAAGTTGACATGGTTATAGCAATAACACGTGTACCTACTGAGTGCCAGTTCATCAGTTGCATATTTAATTCTCCTCATTTTATAAAGGTATGAGGGAAACTCCCCCATCCTTTAATTAATTATTTTTTTAATATCTTAGGCTATTACGCCAATATCTATATAATAGTTCAATTGCGTTATAATTCTATTTATCGACTATTTATTTACAAACTTTAAGGTTTATTATGGAAAAAATCAGAGTTTTGTTTGTTTGCATGGGGAATATTTGCAGGTCTCCAACGGCTGAGGGTGTGTTTCAAAAAATACTACAGTCAGAGCAGCTAGATCATCAGTTTGATATTGATTCAGCGGGCACCCATGCCTATCATGTTGGAGATGCGCCTGATTTAAGGGCGCAAAAAGCGGCAAAAGATAGAGGGGTGGATCTGGCGAAATTAAGGGCTAGAAAAGTAATAGTGGGTGATTATCATGATTTTGATTATTTATTAGTGATGGATGAAGATAACCATCAATTGGTTATGGAGTTTTGCCCAGATGAGCACAAGCATAAAATTAAATATTTTCTAGAATATGCTCCTCACCTTAATACACTTGAAGTGCCTGACCCCTATTATGGTGGAAAATACGGCTTTGAACGGGTGTTAGATATGGTGGAGGATGCATCGACTGGTTTTTTAAGCTCATTAAAACAATCGGGGCAACTTGTATGAAAAATATAATTCTTTTACTTCAAATTACTTTGTTAGGTTTTCTTTGTTTATCTGTAACATCTGTTTCTGCGAAAGAGAACCAGAAAATTACCCATGTGGTTATGGTTTGGTTAAATCAGCCAGGGAATAAAGCAGATAGAACTGCCTTTATTAAGGCAAGTGAGGAGTTAAATAACTTGCCTGGCATTATTAGCCGTCATGTTGGCGTTGTAAGTCCAAGTGATAGGTCAATAGTTGATGATACTTTTGATGTTGCTGTGACGGTTACCATGAACAGTAAAGCTGCATTGAAGGCGTACTTAAATAACCCTAAGCATAAAAAAATACTTAGAGAAAAAATAAAGCCATTAACCAAGAGAGTGGTGGCGTATGACTTTATTAGTCAGTAAAGGATAAGTTATGGCTATTATTTCTAATACTGTTGGGTATCTTGATGGTGATGTTTTGCTAGAAGGTTTTTTTGCTTATGACGATAGGGTAGAGGGTCGTAGGCCTGCGGTTATGATTAATCATGCCTGGAGTGGTCGAAATGGATTTGTTGAAGAAAAAGCTTTATTACTGGCTGAGATGGGTTATTTTGCTTTTGCTGTAGATATGTACGGAAAAGGAATACTAGGTCAGGGTATTGAACAAAGTTCAAAGCTAATGCAGCCTTTTATGGATGATCGAAGCTTGGTAATAAGGCGAATGAATGCTGCTTTATATGCAGTTAAATTGTTGCCATGGGTTGATGATAAGAAAGTAGCGGCTATTGGTTTTTGTTTTGGTGGTTTGTGTGTATTGGATCTTGCTAGGTCAGGGGCTGATATAAAAGGGGTTGTTTCATTTCATGGCTTGCTTGATGCGCCTTCAGCAGGGAGTCTTAAATCAAAAATCACTGCAAAGTTATTGGTCTTAAATGGAGCTGAAGACCCTATGGTATCCAGTAAACAGCTTAATGATTTACAGCAGGAGTTAACTGACGCTGATGCAGATTGGCAAGTACATAACTATAGCCAGACGATGCATGCTTTTACTAATCCCGTTGCTAATGACCCTGATTTTGGGACTGTTTATCAGCCTGTTTCAGATAGGCGGTCATGGGAATCTATGAAAACCTTTTTAAACGAAATTTTCCAGTCACAATAGTCCCTTTAAATAGGTGAACAATATCGATTTTGTATTTGAAAAAGTAAAGTCTTTATCTTTTGTTATATCTTCTCCTATTTACTAGTAATTTTTGTTATAATTGACCAGTTATTTTATTGGGTCATACCGTGTTGGTTTATTTACGGTGACGCTAAGGAATCTTGCTGTTTTAGCATAAACACAAACAAACGGATATATGTCAGAATTCGCTAAAGAAATTATTCCCGTTAATCTCGAAGATGAGATGAAACAATCGTATCTTGATTATGCAATGAGTGTCATTGTAGGTCGAGCATTGCCAGATGTAAGAGATGGCTTAAAACCAGTTCACAGGCGAGTGCTCTATGCAATGAGTGTACTGGGTAATGATTGGAATAAAGCTTATAAAAAATCAGCTCGTGTTGTCGGTGATGTGATAGGTAAATACCACCCTCATGGTGATACCGCTGTTTACGATACCATTGTAAGAATGGCGCAGCCTTTTTCAATGCGGTACATGCTTATTGATGGGCAGGGTAACTTTGGGTCGGTTGATGGTGACTCTCCTGCGGCAATGCGTTATACCGAAGTGCGAATGGCAAAAATTTCACATCAGATCCTAGCGGATCTTGATAAAGAAACCGTCGACTTTGTTTCCAACTATGATGAGTCAGAGTCAGAACCTTCCGTTATGCCAACACGAGTCCCTACCTTACTGGTAAATGGATCTTCGGGGATTGCGGTTGGTATGGCGACTAATATTCCACCTCACAATCTATCTGAAATTGTGAGTGCTTGCTTAGCCTTAATTGAAAAACCTGAGCTTAGTATTTCAGAGTTAATGCAATATGTACCTGGGCCTGATTTTCCGACGGCGGGGTTTATTAATGGTGCGTCGGGTATTTATGAAGCTTATTCGACAGGAAGAGGCAGAATTCATTTACGTTCGCGCTGTCACTTTGAAGATCGTGGTGAAGGGGGAGCAAAACAATCTATTATTGTTACTGAGTTGCCATATCAAGTTAATAAGGCACGATTGTTGGAAAAAATTGCCGAAATGGTTAAATTCGGTAAAATTGAAGGTATTACTGCGCTAAGGGATGAGTCTGATAAAGATGGTATGCGTATGGTGATTGAGCTGCGAAGGGGGGAAGTTCCTGAGGTTATGCTTAATAACCTTTATAAACAGACCCAGTTACAGACAGTGTTTGGTATTAATATGGTAGCCATTAGAGATGGCCGCCCTTATTGTATGAATCTTAAAGAGATTCTAGATGCCTTTATTAACCATAGGCGTGAAATTGTTACCCGTAGAACTATTTTTAATTTACGTAAAGCTCGTGAAAGAGCCCATGTATTAGAAGGGCTGGCAATCGCATTAGCTAATATTGATGAAATGATTGAGCTAATCAAAACATCAAAAAATCCAGCGGAGGCTAAACAAAGGTTATTAGCTAAAAATTGGGAGTTAGGTTTAGTTGCTACATTATTAGAAAATGCAGATGCTGATAGAACAAGGCCAGAGACATTGGCTCTTGAATTTGGTGGACAAAATGATGGAACCTATAAGCTGTCAGAAGCCCAAACCCAAGCAATTCTTGATTTACGATTACATCGTTTAACAGGGCTAGAGCAAGAGAAAATTGTAAAAGAATATAAGGAATTACTGGAATTAATTGATGGCTATTTAGAAATATTAGGCAGTGATGTTCGATTAATGGAAGTTATTCGAGAAGAGTTAGAAGAGATTAAGACGCAGTATTCTGATGAGCGACGCACTGAAATATTGCAAGACCATCTTAATTTATCGGCAGAAGATTTAATCACAGAAGAAGATATGGTTGTAACCATGTCTCACGAAGGCTATGTAAAATCACAACCTTTAGGTGATTATAAAGCGCAGCGACGTGGTGGGCGTGGTAAATCAGCGACAGCAACAAAAGAAAAAGATTTTGTTGAAAAGCTAATTATTGCAAATACGCACGATACTATTTTATGTTTTTCATCGCTAGGTAAGGTTTATTGGTTAAAGGTTTTCCATTTGCCTGTTGCAAGTCGAGGGTCTCGAGGCAAACCTTTTGTTAACTTATTACCTTTAGACAAAGGTGAAAAAATCAATGCCATGTTGACTGTACGTGAATACAGTGAAGATAAATTTATTTTTATGGCAACGGCTGCTGGGACAGTTAAAAAAACCCCCTTAAAAGAATTTGAAAGACAGCGTTCTAATGGCAAAATTGCCATTGATTTGCGTGAAAATGATACCTTGGTTGGGGTTGCTGTGACTGATGGTCAGCAAAACGTACTACTCTTTAGTAGTTCGGGCAAGGCTAACTGTTTTAATGAAACCGATGTACGTTCAATGGGGCGTACAGCTACAGGTGTTAGAGGTATTCGATTACAGGAAGGGCAACGCATTATTTCATTAATTATTGCCGCAGAAGGCACCGTTTTAAATATCACTGAAAACGGTTATGGAAAGCGTACACGACTTGCAGAGTTTACTCGCCATAAACGAGGCGGGCAGGGCATGATAGCCATGCAGACATCAGAACGTAATGGGGCAGTGGTTGGTGCCGTGTTAGTTAATGAAACTGATGAAATTATGCTGATTACCAGTGGTGGTATTTTAGTGAGAACTAAAGTAGGTGAAATATCTATTGTTGGTCGTAATACTCAGGGTGTCCGTGTTATTCGCCTAGATAAAAATGAAAAAGTAGTGGGTGTGGATCGTGTTGATGGTTTGGAAGATGATGAGGTTGAATCTGATGAACCAATAGATAATAACGAAGTGATTGAAGATGTTGGTAGCGATACTAACCAAGAACAAGATAACTTAGGAACAGAAGAATAAAATGAGCAGAATTTTTAATTTTAGTGCGGGGCCGTCAACTTTACCTGAATCTGTACTCTTAAAAGCGCAGGAAGAATTTTTAGATTGGCGTGGCACCGGGATGTCGGTAATGGAAATGAGTCATCGTGGTAAAGAGTTTATCTCTATTGCTGATGAGTTAAAAAGCGACTTAATTGAGCTTCTTAATATTCCTGATAATTATAAAGTGTTGTTCTTACAAGGAGGAGCAACAGGTCAATTTGCAGCTATTCCACAGAATATTTTGCGAGGTAATGATAAAGCCTGTTACGTCAACACAGGAGCATGGTCGGCAAAAGCAATTAAAGAAGCCAAGAATCATTGTGAGGTGATTGTGTCAGCCGACGCTAAAGCCTCTAATTTTACCGAGATTCCTGATTACACTAGTTGGAATGTTGATGAAAGTGCTGCATATTTACACTACACAGATAATGAAACAATTCATGGAGTGGAGTTTCAAGATATTCCCAGTTTTGGTGACTTACCTTTGGTTTGTGATATGTCATCTAATATCTTATCGCGTGCGGTTGATGTGAGTAAATTTGGCATTATTTATGCTGGATCACAAAAAAATATGGGGCCTGCTGGTGTTACCATTGTCATTGTGCGGGATGACTTGATAGGTCAAGCTGACAGTAGGATTGCTTCTGTTTTTGACTATGAACTGCAAGCAAAGAATGACTCAATGCTTAACACACCTGCTACCTATAATTGGTATTTAGTGGGCTTAGTGCTGAAGTGGGTTAAAGAATCTGGCGGTATTGCAGCGATGGAACAGCATAACAAAACTAAAGCCGATGCTTTGT
>JALSLS010000381.1 GCA_026988195.1 Methylomonas sp. | reverse complement strand
GAAGGGTTAGCTGGATCAACTTGTCTAGAGCCCCAAGCACCATTTGCAGTATCAAGATCTGCAGCAAAACCATAATCAGCTATCGAATCAGCTTGAGAAACTTCTACTGAGGAGCCCGCCGTATGAAGAGTTGCCGCCCAATTTAATGGCTGAAGACCTACATAACCAAAAGGTCTCGCAGCTCCTGGTGTCCCTGCCCAGGGAATTACAGCTCCCGTATTTAGCCTTCCATCTTCTTTAGTCCAGCCATCATACTCAGAAAAAGCACCTGTGTTATACATAACATGAGCCGATACAGTAGAAACCATACCGAAAGAAAGCGAAGTACCTGTAACAGCAATTGCAATTGCCTTAGCCAAATTTATTTTTTTCATTTTTACCATCCCTTAAAAATATATTTTAAATTATTGTCATACCTTAAATAACAAATAAGCTAAATTCCCCCCGATAGGAAAATACCTTTTGTCGATATAAAGTCTGATTTAACAGCATCTACATTCAAAAAATAGATTTTCATCATCATTCAATCATTTCTGAATAAACAATTAAAGAGGCTGCAATAAAAGATAAAGCAATATTAATACCAATTTTCAAATACTTAAAGATAACTGGTTAATTCTAGAGATAGAAACACCCCAGCAGTCTAAAAAGAGCAGCCTATGATGGATTAAAACTTGAGGACCTGTAAATGATAGGTTTTCCTGATTACGTACGAGTCTCAGCCATTTTATAAAAATGGCCGATTCAACTGTTATACGTCATTTCGGCAGGGGTTGCCGAGATCTAGAACCCAAGGATGGGGTGATTGTATAATCAAGTATAAGCTAATTATCCAGATCGTATGTCCCTATACACTGGATACCAGCAACCCCTTGCTGGTATGACGTGGATCTAGTGTGTTATATACGGCCGAAGCTCATGGGTAATCAGGTAGGTTTTTATTTCTGGAACTAGACTATATGTTTTACAAAAAACAGGTGATATAACACGCTTTATAATTCACTAAATATAATTCAGGAACTATCTATACTTCGCGTGGTCACGGATGCGGAATTTATAAGCTGCTGATTTTTTGTCGATAGCAAGGCGCTGAAACAGGCGCATAGCAAGCTACGCAACTGTTTCAGCAACGCAGCTATTGGCAAAAACTCAGCGGTTAGAAAACCGCAGTCGTGACCGCGCGAAGTATATTCAGCTTGTGAGTAAACAATGATGATGTAGGAGCAAATATCTGTCCTTGCACTAATCAGCGCGAAGGTCATTGAAAGTTTCAGAGAAAAGAGCCTTATTATATTCGCGCCGGGGGCGGACGCTCCTACGAAACATTTCACTAAAGATGCTGAGTAGTTAGGAATCTTAAATAGCAGGCTAAAGCGCTACGCCCCAGCATGATACCTTTCCACCAAACCAAAACCATTCGAGCAACAGTCTTAAATCACTACTCCCAAACAAAACCTGTAGCTAATATTAAAACAACACCATCTCTGGATATATATTATTTCAACCTTAGGTTTTAATAAACCCTATAACTATCAGCACTATATTTGATTTTGTGATCAGTTGCCTTATTCAACACCGTCCCCAGCAGGTTAACATCTTTTAACAAAGAAGCTGCATACTTTAACTCATCTGTTTTAGTTTGCCCTTCCTCAACAACGAGTAGAACACTGTCAACATAAGGGGAGAAGCTTAATGCATCAGCCTGTGATAATAAAGGTGGCATATCAAAAATGATAATACGTGATGGGTAACGGTTTTTTAATTCGGCAACTAACTGAACCATTTTGGGTGATCTTAGCATTTCTGTTGAATTTAGCATTGGCTTACCCGCTGGGAGAACTACCATCCGCTCTATGCTTGGGTTGATTAGTAATTCACTCACAGGTTTATCATACAATAAATAATCACTTAATCCTTCATCCACCTTAATATCAAGCATGGTATGCATCATAGGATTATTTAAATTGGCATCAACCAATAAAACAGTCTGATCTAGCTCCATTGCAATACTAATAGCCAAATTCACACTCACTAAACTACTGCCTACCTGACTAGTAATACCTGTAACCGCTAAGGTACTCCAATTATTATTCGACATTAACTGTAGCGACCGGGTACGCAACATTTTATACGATTCCAGCCATGGCCCAGGCTTATAGGCTGTTATGATTCTTTGATCATGTAATTTTGCCCCATCGGTCTCTTGTACTTGAGTTTGCGTGTAGGTGGGGTTTATATTTTCTAACCCTACCTCTGGCTTATAGGAGGTTAAGATCGTCTGGTCCTGTAATATAGCTCCATCTGACGTTTGTACTTGAGGCTGTGTATTGCTCGGGTTTATATTTTCTAGGTCTTTATTCATAAGATCGTTATTAATTATAGTGCTTAGGTAATGCGCAATAAATAAACTACTAAAATGTAACCGTTCACCTCCCCCTTTGAAAAAGGGGGATTGAGGGGGATTTATCTAATAAAATCTCCCCTAACCCCTCTTTTCCAAAGAGGGGGACTGAACGGTTACACTAAAATAGCTCCCTTGCTCCAGCGGGGGATTCATTGCTGAACGCTCCAGCGTTCCGTGACGCTGGAGCGTCACAAGCTGCATTCCCACGCTGGAGCGAGGGAACGATGAGGGTTGAGTATAGCTCTGATTAACTGGTTTGATACTCTACTAGAGGTTTACAACCCGTAACAGCCTATACCAGAAAACATCCAATGGCATTATTACAAAATGAAACAGTGTAATTAAAACAGCAGTCACTATTACAATTGAAATATACATCATCCTTTTGTTTTGTTTTGTCTTATTAAACTCTTGCATATTCTCTAAATAAGGAATACTGACTAAAGGGCTAACACCCAATATACTAGCAATTGTATTCTCATTATAAACAGCCCCTCCCATTGCTTCTTTAACAGCGACCAATGCTATACCAGCCCCAATAGCTAAAACAAAACCTAAAAATAAAATAGCAGGTCGATTAGGGCTTACAGGCTTTAACGGCTGTTGAGGAGGGTCAATCAGAGTAAAACGTTCCCCCTTCCGCTCAATCTCTAAGTGTTGCGAAATCTCTGCTTCCATTCCTCTTGCACTGATATCCCGATATCTCATATTGGTATTATCAAGCTCCTGTAGCATATCGATATAATCCTTTTCAACCAATGGTGCTTTACGAATTAAAGCGGTTAATTGTGCAATTTTTTTCTCCATTCGCCCGCGGGTATATTTAACTGATTTAAGCTCTGTACTTACCGATTCAAGCTGAGAAATCATAGTGATATATGCGGGATTATCTGGTTGCACTAATGACTGAACCGCATCCATTTTTTTAGCCTCATACATAGAAGCCTGAATTGTTTTTATCTGTTTATTTAAAGCTAGAATATCGGGATGTTTTTCCGAATACCTTTTTAGTAATGATGCTAGCTCTGCTTTCTTTTCAGAAAGTTCAGCATTTAAATCATTCAAATCTACATTTTCACCAATTTGTGCTTTAAGTGAAGCAATCTCTCTTTTAGCCGCTAAAACATCAGGATGCTGGCTTGAATAAGTTGCCACTAACGATGGGTATTCAGACTCTAGAACTTTTAAGCGATCTCTAGAATCAAAAATCCGACTCCCTGCTGCATTAGTTGCCATTGCATTAGGGTCTATTTGTGCTAATTGCCCTTGTAAGTAAAAGTACCGTTCTTGAAGTGAACGCTCTTCACTATCCAGGTTTAACAACCGACTGTTCAAAGCAGTAATTTCTTGTTGGTTAAACTGTGTCATTTCAGGCAATGAGTTTAAATTTTCCTGCTTAAAAGACGCCAATTTCTTTTGTAATTTTTGGATTTGATCTTTTAGACGCTTTGTTGCCTCACTCAAAAATAAAGTCGCATTCTCAGCAGACAGGGTACGCGATTTAATATTTTCTTTTAAAAAGATAGTCGACAACTCATTCGCTACCTTTTGGGCAACGATAGCTGATTCATCTTCAAATGATAAAGTAAATGCGATTGTTGTTTGGGACGGTTTCCCTCCTGACTGAGCATTAACAACTTCAGCACTAATCGGGTTAACCTCAATACGTTCGCGCATTTTTTCTAAAACCATTTCCAAAGTATCATTCTTAAGATCTTCGGCATATAGGTTATATTTTTTAATAATGTCAGATAAATTTGCACGCGTCATAATCCGCTGACTAATAACCTGAATACGTTGATCGGCATAAGTTGTTACTGTCGAGCGCACTAGATCACTCGGAATCACCTGCTCTTCAATCAAAATAGTCGCACTAGAGCTATAAACTGAGGGCAGTAAAACAGCCAATAATACGGCCATTAACGTAATAAGAATAAAAGGGATGATAAAGAACTTAATGCGCCTTTTAAAAATTTTAAAGTAATCCTTAAAATCAGATTCCTGATTCTCCATATTTTTATGACCTAATAGTTAATTTGAGTTTGGTAAATTGAAACGTAATTTTTTGTAAACTTTAAGTATACCTACGAAATAAGACAAATATACTACCCATTCCACATCTTAGGCAACTCACAATAATTAAATCACCAAAATAGTTCCTATACTCTGAGGTAGCCTCCTCCTTTGTGGTAGGAGAATATACTAAATACTTTCACTGTCTTTCTATGTTAATGCCATTAAGTTAATAGCGGAACAGCTTAAAACTATAAGGTGGGCAATATTTTCTGCCTACCGTGTACGGCATTAATGGTGGGCAGAAAAGATTGCCCACCCTACTTTTTTGCAAGTAACTCTGACAAAATGGGTTTGATAAATAAAAGAAAGGGTGTTTCAGGCAACAATATACAGACTTTTAAATCATAATCAACCACCCTAAAAACAAAAGTCATTCAAGCTTTAAACCAAAATGACTTTGACCACTAATATTCATTACCACTTTTACCAAAAAACCGCCATTCAAGCCTTAATAGCACTGTTATTAAGGAACGTGTATGGAATAACTTCTCGAAATTTTAACGTAGGATTTTTGTTTCAGGTGGAATGATCTCATGAGGCGCATAGCAAGCTACGCAACGAATGAGATCATTCCATCTGGAGCAAACAGACAAGTTAGAAACCGGGAAGTTATTTCATGCACGCTCCTAAGGAAATAAGTAGGATGTGCTGACGATAGGAAGCGCATCATCTGCAAGCGATGCGCTTCCTATCGTCAGCGCATCCTACATCGTAACCATTCACCAACTTGGACAGGATCATTCTTAATAATAGTGAAGGAGAGACTACAACAACTGTGCTTCATAAGCACAAATCATGTCATTTAACACAGCAAACAAGTCAAATCCCCTAACTTATAAAGCCTACCTTCTACTCTATTTTAGAAATCCCTTTCAAAACACAACTTTACAGTTATGGCATAGTTACTGCTTACTACAAAATAACTACTAAGAGATGGAATTCCCTCAGAAGGATTTTTGTAGCTTAATTTGCCACCCTCATCACAAGATGAGCTCGGAAAGCCAAGGGTCTTTTATAGATAGCCGGTTACCGCCTTAAGGATAAGGTGTGTGGGAAAAGGAATTCAAGGCAGGATGCCTTGTAATTCCCACATTTGCTTAGTCAGGAACCGTATTTTGCATTCATCCCCTCTGAATCAAAGGTTCCTGTACTATGCTTTATTACCCCCAAACCAAACTTGCTTCGAGTCTTCCACTTCAAATATCAAAATTAATTGTATTTTTACACTACACTTACAAATAAATTATGACTATAGACTTAGTACAGATTTTAAGAGTATAAAAATTATTAGAGATTCAACTCCTTTTGGCTAAAAAAACTGATTATTGCTACATCGATAATAAAAGAAATTTTGGTATCTATTTAGCTTGAGAGTAGACAAGGTGGTGTAGGAGCAAATATCTGTCCATGCACTAGTCGGCGCGAAGATAATTGAACGCTTTAGAGAAAAGAGCATCATTTTAATCGCGCCGGGGGCGGACGCTCCTACAAAATGTTGAATGAAAGATGCCAATAGTTACACCTTTTCTTTAGCTTTTTTGGTAACGACAACTACCTATGGAACGTGTATGGAATAACTTCCCGAAATTATAACGTAGGATTTTTGTTTCAGGTTGAATGACCTCATGAGGCGCATAGCAAGCTACGCAACGAATGAGATCATTCCATCTGGAGCAAAAACACAAGTTAGAAATCGGGAAGTTGTTTCATGCACGTTCCTATAAGTAAAAACAATAATTTCACCACTCAAACTGTAATTTGTTAATGGTCAACAGGTATCTGTTTAATAAAACCATCTGATAAACATTATGCACACCAAGCTCTGCACACTTCTGATCTTATTTATACTTTCAACACCCGCCACAGCCGTCCCTAAGCTATTCAGCCCGTTACCCGCTTTATTAGCCAATGATCTTGCCGTTATTGTTAATGATTCTGATCCATTAAGCCTTAAAATTGCTCATTACTACCAACAACAAAGAAAAATCCCCCCTCAAAATATCATCCACATTCACTTTAACCCTAAATACAAAATATTACCGGTCAACATATTTAAGAAAATCAAACAATCTGTAGACAAACAAACCCCAAGCAACATCCAAGCATTCGCTTTAACATGGATGCAGACATATCGTGTTGGTTGCATGTCTATAACAACAGCATTTGCCGCAGGTTTTGATCAATCTTTTTGTGCTATCGGTTGTAAAAAGACTCAACCCTCTCCTTATTATAATTCAGAAAAAAACAAACCTTTTAACAATTATAAATGGCGACCCACCATGGCCTTAGCAGGTAAAAACTTTAATGCTGTTAAAGCCTTAATCGATAGAGGAGTTGCTTCTGACTATAGCCACCCTCAAGGTACTGGTTATTTATTAAGCACATCCGACAAAGCTCGTAATACTAGAGCCATTTTTTTTCCTCAAATTAATAAGCTATTTAACAAGCTTTGGCCGATAGAAACATTAAAACAAGATTATATTGAAGATAGACAAGATGTTATGTTTTACTTTACCGGCAAGACCCATGTAAAAAAAATAAACTCAAATCGATTTCGCCCAGGTGCAGTAGCTGATCACCTTACCTCTGCAGGTGGCATTTTATCTGGAAGCAAACAAATGAGTATTATAGAATGGCTAAAAGCTGGAGCCACTGGAAGTTATGGTGCCGTTATAGAGCCCTGCAACTTCGTAGAAAAATTTCCCCATCCAGGTATCATGATGCATTACTACCTTAGAGGTAATAGCTTAATTGAAGCTTATTGGAAAAGTGTAGCCTGGCCAGGACAAGGTATCTTTATTGGAGAACCCTTAGCCAAACCTTTTGCCTATCCACAAAAAAAGCAGGACTTAGGCCACTCGTAATAAATCAAAATATTACTCTGTTATACTCAATAACATCACAAAAAAGGACTTATTACCATGAAACCAGAAAGACGCAACCACCTTAGAGTCAAACCAAAGAATGTACAAGCTAATATTCATGCTACAGAGCCTTCAGCAGATGAAGTCCCCATCAGCGGGGAAATTTTAGACATTAGTCGAACGGGGATTCGCTTAAAACTAAATAAACCTCTAGGTAAAAGTGTTAATGACAACTTAAAAATAACCATGACTGCTCCTGAGTCGGGCACACCTTTTACCGTTCATGGAACGCTAAAGCATCTACATTCAGATACAGAATACGGTGTACATTATACCGATCATGTAGATGGCTCAATTGATGACATACTGTTTGAATGCGTTAAATTAAATGACTCCATGTTGTTAATTAAGCATCTTTAGTGCAGTGCTTTGTTGGAGTGTCGGCACACCGCTTCGCTGCTCCTCGATAATAGCGTCTGCATTATTCTACCTACGGGCAGAATCTACATGGATGTAGTGAATATAGATTATGCAGTAGCAAATATCTATCCATGCACTAGTCTGCGCGATTAAAACATTCACTTTTATCTAACTTCGCGCCGAGGGCGGGCGCTCCTACATTGTCATTGCTTACTCACAAATCAAATTACTGTATACCCTCCCCTTATAAGGTATTGCTCTCTGGTAAGGAGCTATCGCCCAAAACATTTCTACCTTTTGCAAAACCTGCTTAATTTAACTCATAAACGTTGTAAGTAAACGACACAATAGTTTACTTCAGTGTCATTGCCATTAAGTTAAGGATTTATCACTTCATAATCAATGAATTACGCTTCACATTGAAATACTTCAAGTTAGCATACATCCTAATGACAGCTGATAAATAATTGAAACTCGCACAAAACTAAAAAAAACAACTCTACCAAGATAATATTTTGTCGCATATAAAAGACAATTAAAAACACGCCACCACTAGTTACCGCTGTTGTACCAACAACACCTTACCGGCATTGCACAGATAAATACTAATAAATCAACAAGGTAGAAACCCACCTCTCTGCGAATCCTTAACTTGGCTTACTATTTGCTCTCTAGTATTTTCTCAACTCTAAGGAACCTTAAAAAAATGGATTTACTCACCGAAAACCCCACTACCATTAAGCTTGTAGGATGTGCTGAGGAACGAAGCGCATCACACATTAGCTTATTTAACTTGATGGTATTAACTTATTCCTACCTACTCTAAATAGTGGAACTCTTTCACATTCCACACAAGAAAATCAATATCTTTTCATACAAAATAAAAAAATGGGAGTCACCTCTCATAAAATACATATTGAAAGGCTAACATTAACAACATGATTTATTTTTACCTCAGGACCTCGTTATGAATGCAAAGGCTTTAACAAATCAACGTTTTACCTTTTTGGCAAATACACTGCTTTTAATCATAATTTTGTTTGCTAGCAAAGCTTATGCTGTAGATCACAATGTTTCTGTCACATTAATGAGTGGAGCAACAGGTCAACCCATTATTAGTCATTCTGCTGGCTTATATGAACTATTAGGTGATGGCTCTGAACATAAAATACAGCCTGTAAAGTCAAATAGCCAAGGCCTTATTCAACTTAATATACCCTCCTTAAATACAGGCCGACAATACTTATTAAAAACATCTAACCCCTATGATGGTCGCACATGGAAAAGTCAATTAATATCAATAGGGTCATCAGTTTTTACGGTAGGAAACAAACTATTAAATATTACAGTAAGTAGCGGTATTGATAACCAACCTCTCACTAACCAAGCGGTTATTGTTTATAAAATTTTATCTAATGGCTCTCGCAAAGGTTTTAGAACCGTCACTACAGATAATAAAGGTCTTTTATCTTTGGATTTACCTGGACTAGGATCGGATACCCCATACCAACTCAGAACGCTTCCCAAGCATGGTAATAGAGTTATTTATTCTGAAACCA
>JALSLS010000380.1 GCA_026988195.1 Methylomonas sp. | reverse complement strand
CGGATTCTATTGATAGCAATAAAAGGGGGATATTGGTAATTACTTTCTATGGACTTAAGATTTCGTATCACCTCTATTATTGTTTTATTTTCTAGTGTGATTTTTTTACTAGCAACAATATTAACTGTATTAAATGCACGTTCTGCTGTTATTGATGAGGTTACATCAACGCTAAAACTCACACGGCAATTAAATCTATCAAACAAACAATATATCACTATTAAACAACTCGGTAATATTCGCCATTTGCGAATTGTTCCAGATGACACAAGCTACAATGTAAATGAGTTTTCAAAAGAAACATTTGTCGTATCTGGCGTGCCACAAATTTTTGTTAGATTTGTATTGCCTAAAAAGCAATCGCTTAGCCTTCATTTACCATCTCCATCGGGTCATGATTTCTTGCTCGTCGCAAACCCTACAGATGAAATTAAGAAATCATGGAAAGAGACTCGTTTATATCTTGGTTTATTACTATTTTTAATCATAGCAACATCAGTATTAGCTTATGCCGTAACTGGACATGCTCTAAAACCTGTGAATATTATTCTTGAAGGCTTAAGAGAGATTAAAAGTGGACATTTCCACAAACGTCTACCAGATTTTAATTTGCCAGAATACTCTGCTATTTCACGTGACTTTAATACTATGGTAGAAAACCTTGAAAAATCTCAACAACTTAACCAGATACTCACCAAAAAAATGTTAAATGTGCAAGAACTAGAAAGAAAATCACTTGCCCGCGATCTTCATGATGAAATGGGGCAATCTCTCACGGCGATGAAAGCATTTTGTGCTTCAGCTAAATATCATAAAATACCACAAGCTGTTGATGACCATCTTAGTAGTATTAATTCTACTTGCGATAACTTATTCAATGTTGTACGCGATATGATGCAACTCTTGACTCCTCCCTTACTTGAAGAATTTGGTCTAATCGTAGCAATTGAAGAATTAATCAATAAATGGCAATTGCAAAATAAATGTGCCGTAATTCTACAGATTGACACTAAATTACAGAATATTAGTGGAGACATCAGTGGAGAAAATGATATTCATCTGTTCAGAATTGTTCAAGAATCGCTGACTAATATATTAAAACATAGTTCCGCAAATCACGTTGTTATCAGCCTTACTTGCCATAAAATAAAACCTGAAAAAAACTCAATAACATTGACAGTCAAAGATAATGGAAAAGGCTTCGACTTGAAGCAAATTGATGGGGGCACTGGGCTCAATGGGATTCGTGAACGTGCCATGATATTAAATGGGAAGCTTGAAATAAAATCTCACCGAGGCATCGGTACAACTATAACCTTAGAATTACCAAACGGATGCAATAATGAAGCAAATTAAATTATTATTAGTCGATGACCATGCTGTTGTTCGTGCAGGTTATCGGCAATTAATATCAACAACGAATGATATAACCATTATTGGTGAAAGTAGCACCGCCGAAGATGCTTGCCAAAAATATATAGAACTAAAGCCAAATGTTGTCGTTATGGATCTTTCTTTACCAAGTATGACAGGCTTAGAAGCAATACGACGCATGACTTTATATGATGACTCAGTAGCAATTTTAGCTTTTTCCATCCACAATGAAGCTGTTTATGTTCAGCGAGCTATTGAAGCTGGAGCAAAAGGTTATTTAACGAAAAGTTGTGAGCCTGTGATTCTAATCAAGGCAATTTATGCATTGGCTGAAGGAAAGACTTATATAGAAAAAGATTTGCAAACAAACATAAGTAGCAAATCAACAAAAGAAGCTTCAACAGAAAAAAATAAGAGTGCCAGTAAGCTATCCCCTCGTGAATTTGATGTGTTTTGTCTGTTAGCCGAAGGAAAGTCCTGTAAAGAAATAGCAGGTTTACTCTTTCTGAGTGAGAAAACAGTCTCTAATTACGCCACTCAGATAAAAATTAAGTTAAAGGCAAGAACGCTATCAGAATTAACACGAATTGCTTATCAAGAAGGAATAATTTCAGTTTAATAGCTCATAAAATTACAGAATAGGAAATTTTCCTATACATACTCTTTTTTTCGCTTCCTATACTAAGATTAAAGGAAGTTCTTAAAACTAAATAATTTTTGAAAGATTTACTCCCTTCGCAGAAATTATAAACAATGAGACTGTTTTTAAACCAATCAGGTTTTTAGAACTTCCTAATTCATAAATAAAGCCTGAATCCGTGAGATCAATGCGGATAGCAGGGTGTAAGATATTGGTTTAGCAGGGGATTTAAAAAGCTCTGCATAATTGAGTTCACCATCTGCTAGCGCAGATGGGAAGCTCACTAAATCTTAGCTTCACTCATAGGTTAAGCGGGTATTTTTTAAACCCGTGATGAATCAATACTTTGCGTACTGTGCCGTAGTGACCTCACGGATTCAGGTAAAGATAAAACTAAGCTAAATATTTATAAACACTAGGATATTAAAATATGTTTAACACTTTTCAAAAAACACTTCGTTCCACAATAAAAATTTCACTGATAGCACTCCCTATGGCTTTATTAGCTCCAACTTTCAGCTATGCTAAAGACACAGGATATATCTTCATCAGTAGTGAAAAAGACAATAGTGTCGCAGTTCTAGATGGTAAAACTTACAAAGAAGTTAAAAAAATTGAAACATCTGACCGCCCTCGTCATCTCGCATTTAATACCGATAAAAGCAAAATTCTGGCTGCCTGCGGTGACGGAAATTCAATTGATATTATTGATATTGCAAAACTAAAGGTCACCGATAAAATCACTGATGATATTGAAGATCCTGAAGCATTTGATGTTAGCCCTGACGGTAAATACCTTTATATCTCACTGGAAGATGATGGTGCCTTAGGCGTGCTTGATATTGCAGAAAAAAAGATGATAAAAACCATAGAAGTGGGTGAAGAACCTGAAGGGGTACTCGCAAGCTTAGATGGAAAAACTGTGTTTGTTACTTCTGAGGTTGCCAACATGGTTCATGTCATTGATACATCCACATGGAAAGTAAGCAATAATATTAAAGTAGGCAAAAGACCCCGCCGCTTCGCTTTATTAGCAAGTAAAAATGAGTTATGGGTTACTAGCGAACTTGATGCTTCAATCAGCATCATTGACCTTGCGACAAACAAAGTAAAAGATACCATTCGCTTTAAACCAAAAGGTTTTCGCAAGGAAGATGTAACCCCTGTAGGTATTGCTATAACGAGTAACGGTAAATCAGCCTATGTTGCATTGGGTAGAGCCAATCATGTTGCAGTTGTTGATACTAGTAACCATGAAGTAAAAGACTTCATTTTGGTTGGTGAACGGGTTTGGAATATCGAACTAAACAAAGATGAGTCATTATTGTTTGCAGTTAATGGACTCAGTGATGATATTTCAATCATCGATACCCAAAAGAACAAGGTGATAAAATCAGTTGCTGTTGGACGTGTTCCTTATATGGCTATTATTGATGACTAAAGGATGACTAAATGATAACTAAACTATTTTATTCCCTCATCCTTTCATTTGGTCTTTTTTTTAGTACCGCATTAAGTACGGTAGTTTATGCTGAAAACACATTTACCATTGCTTATCTTGAGTTAAAAAAAGATCCTCGATACAAAAAAAAACGTCTCCTTGCCCGCTTTACTGGGCAAGCTTTAGGGCGACCTTTTGCTGGCGCAAAGATTGCTATTAAAGAAGTTAAATATCATGGTGCAGATATTGATACTGCCTTAGTGCTCGAAAGAAAAACCGTAAAAAAAGAAGAACTCTCCTCCGCTGTTGAAGAATTTAACAGCAAGGGAGTTCAATTTATCATCCTTGACTTACCCTCCCCTGAAACAACTGAATTAATAAAAAAGTTTAAAGGCAAAGATATCACCTTTTTTAATATTTCATCCTACGACAACACACTACGAAACGAGGCTTGCCAGTCCAATCTTTTCCACACCCTACCTAGCCATGCCATGTTAATGGATGCATTAGCACAATTTTTAATCTCAAAAAAATGGAGAAATATTTTAGTACTCGAAGGTGAATTACCGGAAGACAAACAAATGTCATCAGCCTTTCAAACTTCTGCTAAACGCTTTGGGTTAAAAATTAAAGACAAACGCATTTTTAAGCTAGGCAATGACCCACGAGAACGCGCAAAAAATAATGTTACATTATTAACAGGTGGTAACTTTGATGTAATTTTTATCGCAGATACCGATGGTGAATATGCGCGTGATCTACCCTATCAAACACTCAAGCCTAATCTAATTGTTGGTTCAGAAGGTTTGTCTGCTTCAGCTTGGCATTGGGGTTGGGAAAGACATGGTGCCCCACAACTTATAAAACGTTTTATCAAAAAGAATAAGCGACTCATGGAAAACACCGATTGGGCCGCATGGATGGCAGTAAAAGCTATTGCAACAGCAGTACAAGAAACTAAAAGTACCGATTATAAAAAAATGATTTCTTATTTAAGAGCTGATAGCACTGCATTAGATACATTCAAAGGACATGCCTCAAGCTTTCGCCCTTGGAATAATCAACTGCGCCAAACTATTCTTCTAACAACACATAACTGGGTTGTGACGCGCGCACCACTTAAGGGATTTCTGCATCAAGAAAATAATTTAGATACACTGGGGAATGAAGAGCGCAACTCTAAGTGCAAATTCTAATTCAAACGCTTTAACCTGAATACTGCTTTTGATGCAGTGAACAGGGGATAAAATATTGGGTAGTAGGTTGAACCTGAAGTTTGTAGCGATCTGTCGGATTACGCTATCGCTAATCCGACCTACTAAAACAAAAATTTAACCCACTACCAAATATTGGTTTGTTACAGGGCTTCTAAAATCCCTGACTTCACCCCATTGCTTAAACAAGTCCTGAATCCGTGAGGTCAATGCGGATAACAGGGCGTAAGATATTGGTTTAGCATGGGATTTAAAAAATCTTAGCTTCACCCATAGGTTAAGCGGGTATTTTTTAAACCCATGATGAATCAATAGCTTGCGTCCTTTGCCGTAGTGGCCTCACAGATTCAGGCAAATATTATTTGACCTGCTGAAAATCAATTACCTCTTCTCTGCTCCATAGCGAACTAACCGATTTAGACAAAACATATAAAAACTAGGAGGCTCTCCGAGAACTAAGAATTGACTGCAAATCCCAACTCTTTAACAATCTTCAACTACTGCCAATTAATTATCATCATACCCTCTTGACAAGAATGAACATTCATTCTATATATAGTCAGTGGAATATCTTTATTCAATAATTTGATTGATACGCAACACACACCCCAAAGGAGAAAGAATCACATGAGTATTTTTTCTAAAATTACTGGTTTATTTAAAGGAGAACCTGAAATGAATATACACCCCGCAATGAATAATGGAATAAAAGCTGGTTCAGATGATTTTGCTGGAGGCACATTAACTTGCCTTTGCTCATCTAACCCCGTTAAAGTAAAAGTTGATGCACAAACTGCTCACAATCACGCTTGTGGTTGTACCCAGTGCTGGAAGCCAGAAGGTGCCTTGTTTTCGCAAGTCGCTGTAGTAGATCGTAATGCTCTGAGCGTAATTGAAAATGAAGATAAACTTGAAATTATTGATGATACCCAAGCTATCCAACGCTATGCATGTAAAGAGTGTGGTGCACACATGTACGGTCGTATCGAAGATACTAATCATCCCTTCTATGGATTAGATTTTATTCATACCGAGCTATCAAATGAATCTGGCTGGTCTGAACCACAGTTTGCAGCATTTGTTTCTTCAGTGATTGAAACTGGAGTTGACCCAGAGAAAATGGGTGAAATAAGAGACCGTTTAGCTGAACTTGGTTTACCCGCCTATGATTGTTTAGCCCCTGGCTTAATGGATGCTATTGCAACTCACACGGCTAAAGCATCAGGCGCACTAGCCTCTTAGTCTTAGTAGATCAAATATGTATTTTGTAGGTCGGATTAGTGATAGCATAATCCGACCTATCATGATATTTGTTGGGTTACACTATGCTACCCCAATTTACGCATTAAAAACTAAACTCACTATCTAAATACTCTAAAATCGTTACATTATTTATTTTATTGTGCCATTCCTTAAAAGTATTTCCTATTCTATTCCCTAAGTCCTTTTATTTCGGTTTCAAGACTAAAAGTATTATCTAAATTATCTCTTAGATCAGCACGCAATATGCCTGATTCACTAGGATCAAAGGTAAAAGTAAAATTAGGATTTTCACTTAATGTAAATGTTGTATCTGCCTCTAATATTAAATCCTTGTTGAAACTCACTTTCACATTGGTAACGTAATGTTCAGGAATAAGCATCGTTGTTAATTGATCTCTTTGCATCCCTGTATTATTTGGATGCGAAACAATCAACCTTAAACTCCGCAAACCTTTTTTATTGTCAATCTGTTTAAAGCGCATTTTACCCAGACGTTTTTTATGCATTGCCTGATCTAAACCAGGAGGTGCTGAACAACCTGCCCCCGTTGATTTTACCCATTGCTTTGCCATATAAAGTTGACCACTTCGCGTCTCACCAATTACTCTGATATAGGTATAGCCATTTACACGTACACTAGTCTTAATTTTCTCCATTACACGATTATTAGCAAGCTTAAAAATCCCACCCATTGGAGCAGGATTTACATCAACCACTAAATAAACTTTCTTAAAAGGATCAGCCGATGTTGTGGTATTTTTACTAAGGCTAATCAAAACAGGCACTAAAGCATCATTTTCTGCTCTTTTTGGGGCTTTTATATGAATACGATGGTTACCATCATTCTCAATGATAGGACGATCAGAAAAATAATGCTCTCTCAAAGCTAACCACATTTCATGGCTATCTTCTTGTGTATTAGCACCACCAAAATCACTAAAATCTACTGGACTTTGCTTGGGTTGAATTATTTCTCGACTCGCTTCTGTTGCAAGAGAAGATTCAGCAAAAGCATGGCGAGTGAATAAACTACCCACCGCTAAAAAACACAAGAAAGACAGACACAATATATCTAAATAGATTCGTTGAAATGATGGCATTTTTACTTACTTCCTATAGGAGATCTTTAACTCTTCTATAAAAAGTAGAATGAATATTCATTTTTGTCAATCAAGCATTTAACGATATCACAATAACATCAATCCTTGCTCTCTTTATAACCTGAATCCGTGAGGCTACTACTGCATGATGAACAAGTTATTGATTCCACAGCGGTTTAAAAAATACCCGCTTAACCTATGGGTGAAGCTAAGATTTAGTGAGCTTCCCATCTGCGCTAGCAAATGGTGAACTCAATTATGCAGAGCTTTTTAATTCCACTGTGAAACCAATACCTTATCCCTCATATCCGCATTAGCCTCACGGATTCAGGAAGTCTTTTAAGTCCTTAAAAACATTATCTTTTCGTAAGATTGGTTCATTGAATAGAGGCTATCCGGGAATAGAAACCGTAGTGAAGAAAAGGTGATTTAAGCTAGATTTTCCGCAGTAGACTCTCTACTCTTGGGCTGCCTCTTTTAAACGCTCTAAACGCCTTTGCTCTTCTTCATAAGCTGATTGAATTTCCAACATAACACTATCCACATCTGCTTTTGTGGCATTTTCTTCAAACTCACCTGTGAGGATAGTGTCAGGTTTTAACTCACCATCTTCATAAAGCTTCCAGATTTCTTGAGCAAATTTAGAACCTTTTAAATAAGGATCAAACCGTGAGAAGTAATTGATCATATTCTCAATATCACGTTCGAGAATGGCTTTAGCATTATTATTTGCAGCAGCATTGACTGCTTGAGGCAAATCGATAATTACTGGACCAAAATCATCTAATAAAACATTAAACTCAGATAAGTCACCATGAACAATCCCAACGCAGAGCATTCTCACAATATCTTGCATAATAATGGCAAAATTGCGAATTGCTTGTTCTTCTGTCATTTCAATATCACCCAGACGCGGGGCAACATCGCCTTCGGCATCCGTGATAAGCTCCATCAACAGCACACCATCAAGACAACCATACGGCTCTGGCACTCGTATACCAGCATCTGCCAGTAAATAAAGCGCATCGACTTCTGCATTTTGCCAGATTTTTTCTTGTTCTTTGCGCCCGAATTTAGAGCCTTTTTCCATCGCGCGAGCACGGCGGCTATTGCGGACTTTACGCCCTTCGGTATATTGAACTGCTTTTTTAAAGTTACGCTTTGAGGCTTCTTTATAGACTTTGGCACAGCGAACTTCATCGCCACAGCGCACCACATAAACATCAGCCTCTTTTCCGCTCATTAAGCGACCAAGCACTTCATCGACTAATCCATCTTCTACGAGAGGTTGTATTCTTTTAGGTATTTTCATTTATTATTTAGAGACAATAGACAATATAAGGGTGATTATAGAAGTGATTATACCCATCCCCCCCTTTTTTTACATATTTTTCTGACTCAAAAACTTGTTTAAGAACTATTCAGATCAACATTGTTCTAATAACCTTAGTGCCAAAAAATCCAAGGAGTGAAATTCAAAGGACAACCAAACGTTCATCATCATAAATAGCTCATTCATCGACGACCTAAGTTATTGAAACTAGCTCGATGAAAGGTACTATTTTGATATTCATTGGTTGAATATCAGTAATAAAAATACAAAAGTGGTAAAAAGGCGGGGGGTGGCAAATTAAAGCCTATTTCTAATTTTTTACTTAAATACATTAATCATCTGCTATCCTCATTAAATGCAATCAAAAATAACAGGTTTCCACAAAGATGAAGAAGGCGATTGGGTCGCAGAGTTGAGTATTATAGGACAGCCAAATGCTTGTAAGTAAAAAGCAGTCTTTTGTAAGCCTCGTAAGCTATTGTGAAAAAAGAATTCTTAGGTATTTATTTTACGTTAGTTATAACAGGCAAAAATATAACACGCCGTCATCCCCGCATGTTTTAAGCGGGGATCTGTTTGAACTTTGTGCATGTATAACGAGATTCCCGCTAAAGACATGCGGGAATGACGATGCATTGCGTCTCTACGTGACAAAAAAAATGCAAAAAACAGGGGGGATGGGTATCTATTATCTATGCTACCCATCCCCCCTCTTTTCTAAACTTTTTATCTAGGAGGCTGTCCGAGAACTAAGAATTGACTGCAAATCCCACAAACATCATAATCTGAGTTTATCAAATTCGTTAAATAGAGTGACTATTCGCCTCTTTTGATAAACTCACCTTATAATATTTCTGAAATTTTCGTTTCAATCCGAGTTCTCAGACAGCCTCCTAGGAGGCTGTCCGAGAACTAAGAATTGACTGCAAATCCCATAAACATCATAACCTGAGCTTATCAAATTCGTTAAATAGAACAACTATTCGCCTCTTTTGATAAACTCA
>JALSLS010000379.1 GCA_026988195.1 Methylomonas sp. | reverse complement strand
GTTTAGAAGTTGTTGCTTGCCAATCACCACCAGGGAAAAAACCAATTTTGATATAATCAACACCTGTTTCAGACATTGCTTTAACAGCATCAAATACAATGTTAGCTTGCATAGGTAGGTCTCCCACGGTCGCGCTAACGAGTTTTTGAAGTTTAACTTCATTAACAATCGATTTAACTGTTTCAGTTGGTAATGCGCCTAAAGCACCTAGCTCAGGCTGTTTTAAATCAATAATATCAACGGCTGTGGTCAAAATAAGCTTGGCTTCTGCTAGGCTATTCACACTTGCGAGCGTACCTGTCATGCTTTACCTAGCCCTTGTTTATGGTTTTCAACCAATTTCATTAACCAGCCCCAAGCTTCCAGTTCTTTTTCTCCAGCCGTTTTATGTAAGCCAATGCTTAAATACTCAATTTCAGCATTAATTTTTTCTAGGGGGAGTCGGTTTAAGCGGCTAACTAATATAGCCAGTTCTAGTACTGCAAATTGAGCGCGATTATAGCCTTGAAAAGGGGCATGATTTACAGCGTGAATGGCTTTACAAAATAGCTTGGGGCGGGTTTCATCGTCTTCAACTCGTACCAGTTTTATTTCTTTATGAGCTAAAGCTGAGGATAGGTAATGCCCGGGAATCTTTTCAGCTGCCGTTAAAGGCCAGTCACGTTTGCCTGTTAAGCAACCTGCAAAGACTCTGACATCGCCAATATAATTAATCACCGCTGATTCAGATTGTAGAATATTATTGAGGGTAGTTGACGGCCGAAAGGGCAGGATAATAAATTCATCATTGACAACATGTACACCCATGGGGGCAATATGGGTTGCACCTTCTGCATTTTGAGTGGTAACTATAACTTCTTGTATCATTTTTTATTTTGTAATGTGGTTCCAGCAGGTTTAAAGGTATGTAAATCTACAGTTGATTCATTTAGTTCAGTTGCACAGCCCCAGTTTAGGTTTTGGTCTTGATTAAAGCGCTTACCCAGTTGCCAGGAAATTTCGGCACGAGCCAGCTCAACTCCTAAGTAAAAGGCATGACCTGCATCATCTTCTACTTTGAGTAAGGGGAATAAATCAAATGGGTCTGTCGCTGAATTGATACCATCACGGTTATAGATATGTATACCTTCTGGGCTGGTTTGTATACGGAAACTAGGGTCTCTAATGGCGGCTGCAAACTCCTTAATTTCATCCAGTTGATAGGGGAATGGAGAGCTATCATGCACTGTCATTAGGTTTGAATCTATGTGCTTGGGTAAGGTGTTGTTTTGTTCTGCTGCATGCATGATACGTCTGGCATAGTCAGCTTCTTTAATAGCTCTACGTGCATGCGCACTAACTTCGGTTGCTAAAATATGATTAATATTTAATTCAGAACACATGCCTAGTAGTAGTGCATTCATGCCTGAGGTGTCAGCATGGGTTAATTCTGTAATATTGCCCACCCCCATCATCATTTCAATATCTGGGTGTTGTTGTCTAAAATTAAAGTTTCGAGTGACTGATTCAGTAAATCCAAAATGTATAGGGTCTAAGATAGGGTCTACAATAAAGGCTTTGTTTTTAGATTGTAAGGTTGAAATAGCATAATCAAGTGAAGATAAATCGCCATGTATTTCGGGTATTATTATAGGCGTTGCATCAACCTCATCAGCAATCCAGATGCTTTTATTGGTGAGACTAAGCAGATAATCAGCGCCTGCCTTTCCACCACGAAGTAAATCATCATCTTCTAAAGAATCAATACTGACAGTAAAGCCTTCCTGCTTTAAAGTCGTAATGATCTCTTCCATAAGAGGGAATTTAGTATCTGGCAAGCAGCCAATATCAATAACATTAGCCCCTTGTTGTTGATAGTAATAAGCACGTTTTACAACTTCCTCAACACTTATATTTGGGGCATCAACAATTTCGGCAAATATTTTTACTTTATATTTAGATAGATCAATCTTGTGAGCGGCTTTACCGAAAAATAAAGGTAAGTCTTTTAATTCTTCTGGTCCACGTTCTATGGCTAAGCCTAGTTCTTTTGATAAGGCATCAATATCACCCCGGCAACGCCCTGGGAGTATTATTTTATCAGCGTTAAAAGTGTCTTTAAGGCGACGGGAAATCATATCAGCAGTCATCAGTGCCGCAACTTTAAGGCCAAGTTGGTGGACTGTATAAGTAAACTCTGGCTGCATTTTTTCTAAAATTTGGCGTAACTGTTTCTCTGCCAGTTTGCCTGTCAAAAATAGAATATGTTCAGGTTTTTGAGTCATTATGCTAAAGATCTAATTCGCTGTTTAACGCTATCAATTAATTCATCGACACTTTCGACGACATCGGTGTATTCAAATGTACGAATTTTATCTGTTGCTTCAAGGTCTATTTTGCGAGGGTAAACCATTACTTTTCCACCCGGTGCCGTCGTTTCCATTTCTGGTGCAATATCACAGGGGTAAACAATACTCGGTACTCGACATTTACCTGCTTGTGAATATAGGTTAGTGACTAATGAATCCGCGATCCCTAAAACACATTTAGCGATCGTGTTTGAGGTGGTTGGAGCCATTACAAAGGTATGGTAATACCCTTTGTAGAAATGTCCAACAGGGGGGGAGGAAGCTGCTTTATCACGATAAATGGAGTGTCTGGCACGAACATCATTAAGATTTACACCATACATTTTTAACACTTCTTCTCCTGCCTGACTTAAATATAAATCAACATTTTCCAGAGTAAGCAGGAATTCAAGACATTCTTCTATATAATGGCCAGAGCCAGTGATAGCCCAAGCAATTCTTGGTTGATTTTTATTATGGTTTGTCATGCGCGGTATTATACCTGATGGGAATTAAAGGGTAGCTTGGAATTTATCATTCCCTAAATTTATATTAATTAATAGCAACTATGTTCAATAAGACGACTAAGCCACTGATAATGGGTATTTTAAATATTACACCCGATAGTTTTTCTGATGGGGGGAAGTATACTCAAGTCAATGCTGCTGTAGCTCAAGCAGGCGTTATGGTTGAGGAGGGGGTTGATATTATTGATATTGGGGGGGAGTCTACTCGACCAGGGGCTGAGTCTGTTTCTGCAGAACAGCAAGTTTTACGGGTTGTCCCGGTTATTAAGGCTATTAGGAAAGCGTTTTCTAAAAACTTACTGATCAGTATTGATACAACGTTAGCAGCTGTTGCCGAAGCTGCTTTACAGGCGGGCGCCAATATTATTAACGATGTTTCAGCGGGTCAGAATGATAGCAATATACTGAAAGTAGCCCGTGAGTATGATGTTCCTATTATTTTGATGCATATGCAAGGAACGCCACAAAACATGCAAGATAATCCGAGCTATATAAATGTTATTTCTGAGGTGAAAGAAGCTTTAGAAAATAGAATAGAAGAAGCTTTATCTGCTGGGATTAAAAAACAAAATATAATCCTAGATCCTGGTATTGGATTTGGAAAAAGAAGGGAAGATAATTTAAACTTACTAGCACATTTAGATCAAATAGTAGCTATTGGTTATCCCGTGTTGTTGGGTACAAGTCGAAAGCGGTTTATGGGAAGTCTATGTGATGTATCGTCACCGGCTGAGTTGGTAACGGCAACGGCAGTAACGACAGCTTTAGGTGTTATGTCAGGTGTCCCCATGTTTAGAGTGCATGATGTAAAACAGAATAGACAGGCTGCTGATGTAGCATGGGCGATCAAGGAAGCTAAAGAAAATGTTGCAGCCAAAACTACTTGAGCTTGAAAAAAGTTTTAATAAATCAGTTTTAACGCAAATTTTTGATCCTGTATTAGAAGCGGCGGAAGTTGAGCTATGGATTAAGCGAGATGATTTAATTCACCCTGTTATTTCGGGGAATAAGTGGCGAAAACTGAAGTACATTCTAAATCATGTATTAATAAAAGGGTCTGATACCATTATTAGTATGGGAGGAGCCTATTCCAACCATTTACATGCTTTGGCTTATGTGGGTAAAACATTAAATTTAAAAACGGTGGGCTACATTAGAGGCGAAAAACCCAAAAAAATGAACCCTACCTTGTTGGATCTTCAGCAGTGGGGAATGGAGTTAAGGTTTGTTTCTCGTGCTGATTACAGGGTTTTAAGACAGTATAAAGATTGCGATGCTTTACCAGAGCTAAAGAAAAATGAATATTGGTTGCCAGAAGGCGGTGCAACAAAATTAGCTTTAAAAGGGGTGGCGGAGATATTAACTGAAATAGACTTAAAAATGGATGTATTGTGTGTGCCTTGTGGGACTGGCACTACTTTAGCGGGGTTGGTAGAAGCGAGCCAGGGAGAGTATGATCTTTATGGGTTCTCAGCATTAAAGGGGGGAGAGTTTTTGGTTCAAGATGTGAGTGCTTTGATAACAACGCAAAAAACTAATTGGGTTATTCAGCTAGATTATCATTTTGCTGGGTTTGCAAAGGCTAATAATGAGCTATTATTATTTATAGAGTTTTTTTTAAAGCAACATGCCATTGAGTTGGAACATATTTATACGGGGAAAATGCTGTATGGCTTGTATGATTTAATTCGGAAAAAACATTTTAAACCAGGGCAAAGAATTTTGGCACTGCATACCGGTGGGTTGCAGGGAAATAGGGGTTAGTTTAGTAAGCAGGTGGGGCTTTGGTCTCGTATATTTTAAGTGAGACTATAGTTTCCTTCGGAACTAAGGAACGTGTATGGAATAACTTCCCGAAATTATAACGTAGGATTTTTGTTTCAGGTGGAATGATTTCATGAGGCGCATAGCAAGCTACGCAACGAATGAGATCATTCCATCTGGAGCAAAAAGACAAGTTAGAAATCGGTAAGTTGTTTCATGCACGTTCCTAAATATGCAACCCGCAAGCTTAATAGTACAGGGAATGGAATGGTAAAAAAGATATGCTGTGTTTGTGAGTGAGTACTAGGCTTTTTGTATTAAGTTAATTCGCCATAAATAAACCACCAAAATAGTTCCCACGCTCTGTGTCACTGCCATTAATTTAAGCACATCCTACCTGTTATCTTAACTTAATGACAGTGACGCTCTAAGTAGGAATTTATTGCTGAACGCTCCAGCGTTCCTGGATGATGGGTAGTTTATTTATGGCGAGTTGCCTAAGTATAATTGTAATTAAGCCGTTGTAATGAATTGATATAAGGATGCGTTTTGAAAGATATATTAAAACAGATTATTAAATCTCCACAGTTTGCAGAAGGGGTTGCTTGGAACCGCAAGAAATTCAGCGCAAATGAAATAGTCGTCAAAGAAGGGGAATTGGCAGAAACACTTTTCTTTGTAGAAGCGGGTGAGTTGCGGGTTACAAGGCATGTTGGTTTGGGTGGAGATAAAGGTATTCAGCCAGGAGTGGGCGAGCTAAAAGAGGGGGCTGTTTTTGGTGAAAGTTGTATGCACACTTTATTACCTCGCATTGCAACTGTTATGGCTGTCACTGATGTGACTTTGTTAGAGCTTAATGGGGAAGTGTTAAGTGTCTTTCTTGATGATAACCCAGTAAAAGGGTATCTTTTTTATAAGAATTTATTTGAAATTGTTATAGGGCGTTTAAATAATGCTAATCATACGGTGGAAACCCTGATGGCTTGGGGATTGAAAGCACATGATATTGATAAGCATTTGTAATATATGTGGAACCAGGTACGAATGGCACTTACTTCGGAACGTGCACGAATTAACTTGAGCATCTAACTTGTCTTTTTGTCCGTCTTCTGCGTTGTATAAATAGTTGCGTAGCTGGCTATGCGCCTGTTTATACGCCTTGAATACGAACAAAACTCCTGCGTCAGTTGCCCAAGTTATTCCGTGCGCGTTCCTTAATGTGTATGACTCTTATAAGGTAACTGGGTTGTTTTTTGCCGGTTGTCTAAGTATAAGTAATCATAAACTTAAGCAGTGTGACGGTCACCTAATTTCAATTAACAAAAATACAATATAATCAATAGACTATATTTTTGTTACTAAGAAGGTAAAGCTTTATGGCCTATTCAACTGAAATAAATAACTCAATCGACTATGCTTTTATCCATATAGCCAAAAGAAAAATATCTGTCGAACAGCTAATCAGCCAGCTTTACGATCAATCCAGCCAAGAAACCATTCGCTATTTTCAGCTGCTCAACAGCCATCTTAAACAGGGCTATGTTTTACCCGGCCAAGCTGTCATCATCGCATCACCCAAGGGGAGTGAATGCAGTATGTTTGAAATAGAACTGATGGCATCAGTTAAGCGGATGGAGCAAAAACGTCACCATTTAGCACAAGAAAAAAGAGAGGCTCTTGGTCGTTATTACGGATTGCTCGACAATGTAGCCCAGCATGGCGGAATGGCCTATGGATTATCAGTAGGGTATTTTTCAAACCATGCAAAAAGTGTAACCTCCATTTTAAAAGAGATTGAACAGACTTATGTACAGCAATACAATCAGCAGGGGCACTTTAACAATCCACGTTTTTTCGTGCGCCGGAATCACCTTTTCAATAATCTAAAGTCAACACTAAAAAACATGGTAGGGAAATCATTAGCAGGGCCTGATATTGATCATCATAACATTCGCAAAAGCTTAGGTTTAAGCAGTCAAAGTATTTTGCACAAACTGAAGGCACAAGGCGGGTTGCCCATAGAAAAAATCCCTCAGTTTGAAGCTAATTATACAAAAGTGACAAACCTTACAAATAATTTAAAACGCGCGGGGCATCTTGGCATAGTGCTTGATGTGGGACAAAGTGCCGCCAGAGTCCATCGAGCCTGTACAGTGGATGCAGATAACAATCAATGCGGACGTACAGGGTTTAAGGAAACAGGCCGGGTTGCAGGTAATGTGGCAGGGGGGCTTGTTGGTGCAAGTATTGCCTATGCTACTTGTAACGTAATATTCGGATTACCATCAGCAGGTACTAGTTTATTATGGTGCGGTATTGTGGTCGGTGCTTCGAGTGGGTATATTGCAAGTAATATCATTAGTACCGAAGGTGTGAAACAAGGTGAAATTATTTACGAAACTTTAATTTCCTTGGAGGAATAAAGTCATGGGTTTTATTGAGATCTTACATACTGTCATTTTTTATATAACAATACTCATACTCATTATTTATGTTGCTATAAATATGTACATCAGTAAATATCATCTCAAAGTGATGGATAAAATAATCTATGGACAAGTGTATGATGAGGACAATTATATTCATAAAGCCATGCGAACCATTGATTGTATAGGGTTTTTTGTTAGGAAACGAAATCGAGAGAGACTCCCAGTTAAAATTCAAAATAAAATTATGGCGCTAGATAAAAAGTTTCGGCGCCCTTTTATGATTCTATGGGGATTATTGATTATGATGATGATAATTATGGTCATCATGGCCATCATGGAATTTTATCTCCCTAAACCTGAGTATTTACTTTAGTACCAATATAAACTTTCAGTTGGCATAAATCTATCTGTGCTTGTATGAAACACAAACTGAAAGCAGATAACAACCAATGTGGACGTACTGGGTTTAAGGAAACAGGCCGAGTAGCGGGTAATGTGGCGGGTGGATTTGCTGGTGCGGGTACTGCTTATGCTACTTGTAACATGTTATTCGGATTACCCTCAGCTGGTAGCAACTTACTTTGGTGCGGTATTGTCGTAGTTGCTTCGTGTGGGTATTTGGCAAGTAATTATCTCAGTTCAAAGGGCGAAAAAAAAGTAAGCATACTTTACGAAACCTTAATTTCATTGGAGCATTAAAGTTATGGGTATTTTTGAGGCATTAGATTCTGTCATTTTTGAAATTACTATTCTCACACTTATAATTTATGCTGCCATAAATTCCTATTTGAGCAAATATCATCTCAAAGTGATGGATAAAATAGTTTATGGACAAGTTTATGATGAGGATAATTATATTCATAAAGCCATGCGAATTATTGATTCTATTGGTTATATGACTCAACAAAGACTAAGAGGAAGGCTACCTATTAAAACCCAAAAAGAAATCATGGCACTGGATAAAAAATTTCGGCGTCCTTTTATGGTTCAATTTGGAGTTTTGATTGTGATGGTAATCATTGTGATCGTCATCTTCATTTTGGAAATTTTTTTCCAAAAACCCGATTTTTTATTATAGCTGCAATAGAGTCTCAGTCAGCTAACACTGATGGGGTATGCTGGTTAAATCAAAAATCAATGGCAGAGCTAGGTATTATTCATCATTTTATTCGCAACTGCCTAGGTTTAAGCAATAAAAGTATTTTGCACAAACTGAAGGCACAAGGCGGGTTGCCCATAGAAAAAATCCCTCAGTTTGAAGCTAATTATACAAAAGTGACAAACCTTACAAATAATTTAAAATGCGCGGGGCATCTTGGCATAGTGCTTGATGTGGGACAAAGTGCGGCCAGAATCCATCGAGCCTGTACAGTGGATGTTGATAATAACCAATGTGGGCGCACCGGGTTTAAGGAAACAGGCCGGGTCGCGGGTAATGTGGCAGGTGGGATGGCAGGTGCATTCCTTGCCTATAAATCCTGCAACCTTATATTTGCAGTGCCATCTGTGGGTAGTAGTCTACTTTGGTGTGGCATTGTGGTGGGTGCTGCTAGTGGGTATTTGGCAAGTAATAAAGCTAGTGGACTGTTAGAAAAAAAGCTGAAGTACTCTATGAAACATTAATTTCT
The DNA here is from genome assembly GCA_026988195.1 of Methylomonas sp. Taxonomy (GTDB): domain Bacteria; phylum Pseudomonadota; class Gammaproteobacteria; order Methylococcales; family Methylomonadaceae; genus QPIN01. The sequence goes on along the minus strand of JALSLS010000379.1, from coordinate 717 downwards.
GTAAAGGGTTAACGCAATGGAAGTAATTGATAATTTAGTTGTTTTTGGTTTAATAGCCACGCTATTCATTTATGTAGCCTTGAATATTTACACCAGCAAATACCATCTAAAAGTTATGGATAAAATAGTCTATGGACAAGTGCATGATGAAGACAGTTATGTTCATAAAGCCATGCGAATAATTGACTACACGGGTTATATTTCTAACAAACGTCTTCGAAAAAGGCTACCGGTAAAAATGCAAAATGAAATTATGGCACTGGATAAAAAGTTTTGGCGCCTTTTTATTATACAAGGGTGGGTCTTAAATGTTCTTACTATAATCGTATTGAGTATAATGATTTTGGAGGTTTTTTTCCCAGAGCCCGATTTGTAATTTAGTAATGAGGTAAGGAATCATTAAAAGAATGAACTTACCCACTGAGAGCATCACTGCCATTAAGGTAAGGAAATAAGTAGGATGCGCTCAATTTAAGGGGGTTAACTTAGAGTACCTACCAAGGCCATGCTTTTATCGATTAAGATAATGCCATATAGCTAAATTATAATACTTAAATCCCTTGGGGCGTAAAAGGGTAAAAAAACAGCATTTATTAATACCCCGTTTTCGAGGGACGAGAAAGGCGAGCGTTTATGCCTCGGGGGAGGTTTATTTAAGATCATTCGGGAGCTGCAAAAAGAATCCAAAATAATAAAAAAGAAGAGACTGGTCAGCCA
>JALSLS010000378.1 GCA_026988195.1 Methylomonas sp. | reverse complement strand
ATCTTTTTTACGTATAGCTTAATTTTGTAGCTTAAGGAACGTATGGATTAACTTACGTTATAAATCGGTAAGTTATTATATGCACGATCCTACCCCTTAACTCTGCAGCCAAGGAAGACCATGAAATCGCCAGCCATCTATGTTTCCACGGTGCTTGTTTTCATCTAATGCACCTTCAAATCCTTCAACGATATTAATCAGCCGCTTAAACCCCGCTTTTTCCAAAGCTTCAGCTGCGGCAACTGAGCGCACACCGCTTCTACAAAGCAAAAGTACAGGGCTCGCTTTATCATGTACTTTTTCTTCAACTTGCCTGACAAAAGAAACATTAGCTTGCATCCCAGGAAATTCTTTCCAAGCAATATGAATAGCATCAGGAGGACATCCAACAAAAGAATGCTCAATTGAGGTACGCACATCGACCATCACTGCCGCCGAATTACTCTGTAATAATGCCCAAGCCTGCTTAGGATTTAAATTTTCTATCATCTGTTTTATATTATTTTTGGCCTATAAAAAGCGCCTCATTACGCTCGCCACACGCTAAATTACCAACGCGACTATTTTCCCTGTAGACCAAGACTTTCAAGGGACTAAAGAGCTCTAACAACTCATTCCTAGCCAATAAAAATACGGGGTTATTAGGTCCTTTTGAGCCAACCTTTTCTCTGACATAAGTCTGATAAAATAGCAACCCATCTGGTTTTAAGCTATCCATTATCGCATCACACAGAGAACGGTCAAGAAAATGACCTAAAACAATTACATCAAAGCTATTTTTTGGGAGTTTATCGGCTTCTATAAAAAGTTGCTTTATAGTTAGCTTTAGGGATTTGTTTTGTGCATTTTGAGTTAATTTCGCTAGCGCAACAGAAGAAACATCCCAAGCATGAGTATCAAGCCCGTGTTCAGCTAACAACAAAGCATTTGCTCCCAACCCACAAGCCAAATCTAAAGCCACCCCCTCAGCTGGCAATAAAAACGTATTATTTAACAAAACCTCAATCGGAACCGAACTATCAGCTTGACCATAAATACAATCCCATTTTGACTCTATGGCAGATATATTCAATCCATACCTACTCGGTTTGGCATCCATGCTTGCAAAAATTCTAAAAAATCTCTGACCTTTGCTGATAAATATTTACGATGAGGGTAAACAGCATGAATCTCTAGAGGGGCAATACCATATTGCTCTAGTACAACCTGTAGCTTTCCTTTTTCTATATCCCGTCCAACAATATATTTAGGTAACATGACCATTCCCAGCCCATTATTTGCCGCCACTCGGATCGGGTCTGCAACATTTGCCTGCATACGCCCACTCACTTTAACCTCTCGCTCCCCCAGAATACCTCTAAACTTCCACCTGTCTCTTGGAGGAATGGCCCAATTAACCAAGCAGCTATGATCCACCAAATCCTCTGGTTCCTCAGGAATACCATGTTGTTCAAAATATTCAGGAGCCCCACATACAACCAGCGCAGAGCTTGCCAATTTTCTCGCCACCAAACTAGTATCCTGCAGCTTTCCTAAAAAGATAGCAATATCAACCCCTTCATCAATTAGATCAACATGACTACTTTTTAAAATGATTTCTACTGCCAAATCATCGTTATCTTTTAAAAACTCAGCTAAAGCAGGGGCAATATGTGTTGCTCCAATAACAGGAGGCGCGCTAATTTTTAAAACACCTCGTGGTTCTGCTTGTAAATGTGTCACCGCCGTTTCCATCTCGGCCACATCAACTAAAACCTGCTGACACCGTTCTAAATAAGAAACCCCAACCTCAGTTAAGCTTAAACTTCGCGTAGTACGATTTAATAAACGTGTATCAAGTGAGCTTTCCAAGTGCATAATATGCTTGGTAGCCATTGCCCTAGAAATACCTAAATCCCGCGCAGCCCCAGCAAAACTGCCCGCCTTTGCTACACGAACAAACACATTCATACTCGCCAACTTATCCATTTATCACCTTTAAAAGCTTTATAAACTAAGTAGATTTTACAGGGAAACAGCATTATTTACAATTAAGAAACAATAAATTTAATAATGCGCGTATTGTAAACAATAATTTTAACTGTATAGTAAGTAGCAACTTATATGAAATCTTTTTTCAGATAGTTTGACTAGATAATTTTCTCAGTCAACAAGTATTGGCTTAGGAATCGGCACGGAATAAGTTGAGAAACTGGCGCAGGATTTTTGTTCATATTCAAGGCGCGCAAACAGGCGCATAGCAAGCTACGCAACTGTTTGTGCAACGCAGAAGATGGACAAAAAGACTAGCTAGTTGCTTAAGTTATTTTGTGCACATTCCTTAAAAGTCAAGACTTGAGTTTTCACTACCTCCTTGGTGTTGTAATACTAGGCAGAACCTCCTCATATTTTCTGCTTTTACTTATTACCTCTCTTTGCCTTTAGGCTCTGAGAGGTTTTTTTTGCCTACAAGAAAGACATTTTACTCGAGAATTTTATGTTAATGAAACGTATCTATTCAGCTTGTGAGTAGCCAATGGTACTGTAGGAGCGTCCGCCCTCGGCGCGAATATAATTAGAAGCTTCAGAGAAAAGAGCATTATTTTAATCGTGCCTACGAAGCTCCTCATTAAAGGTGCTGAATAGTTACATTGAAACATCAGTAGAGCAATACCACTATTCTAGCTGAGACTGCAACCATACCCTCCTGAAGCATGGTAGATGTCTACAGCAAAGGCTAATGAATACTATCTTCAGCCTTAAAGATTAAATCACGCACCTCACATTGTGGCTCAAAACCTGACACTATTTTTTTCAACACAGTTCTAATCCCGTCAAAATCATCCTTTTCAATCATTCCTTTTAATATATCTATACTGTATTTTAAATTATCCCAAGGAATAACATCCTCCTCTGCCCTCAAAATTCGACAATGGGCCGTATCAGAAACATTTCCGCCAATCAACAACTCCTCATACAACTTTTCTCCAGGCCTTAGCCCCGTATAACTAATTTCAATATCACCAACAGGATTGTTCTCATCAAGTACCTCTAAGCCACTTAACTTTATCATTCTTCTTGCCAAATCAACAATACGAATGGGCTCCCCCATATCTAAAACGAACACATCCCCCCCCAAACCCATTGCGCCTGCCTGAATAACTAACTGGGCAGCCTCAGGTATAGTCATAAAATAACGAATAATACGTGAGTCTGTCACCGTAACAGGCCCTCCTCTAGCAATTTGCTCTCGAAATAATGGAATCACCGAACCAGAAGACCCTAAAACATTACCAAACCTCACCATAGTGAACCGGGTATTATGATTTTTCTCTAAACTCAAGCCTTGCAAGACCAACTCAGCAAAACGTTTTGTTGCCCCCATTGTATTGGTTGGCCGAACCGCTTTATCTGTCGATATAAGCACAAAAGTTTCAACATTGGTAGCGATAGCCACCTGAGCAAGACTCAAGGTTCCTAACACATTGTTTTTAATTGCTTCACAAGGATTTTGTTCAACCAAAGGAACGTGTTTATAAGCTGCCGCATGATAAATAGTTTGTACCTTAAATGCAGCACACACTTTTTGAAGCCTCACTTCATCTGTAACCGAGCCTAAAAGTGGAATAATATCAAAACTCAACTTTTCTTTTGACTGCACAAGCGCATGGTTTAACTCCTTATCAATCGAATAGAGCACAAATTCATTTAATTCAAAAAGAATCAATTTTTCCGGTTTTAAATAAATAATTTGACGGCAAAGCTCTGAGCCTATAGAACCGCCTGCCCCCGTCACCATAACCACTTTCCCAGCAATATTAGTATCAAACAAGGCTTTATCGGGCGCTACCGTATCTCTACCCAGTAAATCAGCAATATCAACTTCTTGCAATTCATCAAATTTCACTTTCCCTTGTGCAAGGTCAGTCATACCAGGAATTGTTCTTACATGCACCGGATATGGCTCTAACAACCTGATAATATCGCTTCTACGTGCCCGTGAAGCTGAGGGGATAGCTAACAAAACCTCTGTGACAGAATGCCGTTCTATTAAATAACTTAAAGATGATAACGGGTAAATCCTTAATCCATTTACCTTTTGTTTTTGTAACCTTTTATCATCATCTATAAAAGCAACGGGCTTAAACTCTTGTCCACAACCCAAAGCTGAAGCTAATTGAACACCTGCATGACCCGCACCATAAATAATAACAGCCCGTGCTCGACAATCCTGAGAGACCTGCCCGCCTAATTTTGCATAAACATCAGATAACCACCAACGCGCAATAAACCGACTACCTCCTACAAAAAGTAAAAGAAGCAACCAATTAATAATCGGTACCGTCCTTGGTACCAGCCCTACACTCGGCCCCACTAAAAAAACCACTACCGTAAAAACCAAGGCATAAATTGTAACTGCCTGGAAAACGGCCCATAAAGCTCTCCCGCCAATATATCGAATAATGGCACGATATAGGCCAAACTTTAAAAAAACAGGAGCAACAAGAATAGGGCTGATACAAAACAACAACCAGTTATCTCCAACGGGTACATATAGCTCACCCAACCGCAAAGAAAACGCAGCCCATAGAGCAATGACTGAAAACAACACATCAGCACCGATCAAGATACTTGCTTTGCTTCGCCTAGAAAGAGTAATGAACCAGTATGCTAATTTTTTCATGCCTTAATCTAGCTTAAATTATTAATAAAAAACTCTTCTCAGAGGGGAAGGACAAAACATTACAACGTAACCGTTCAGTCCCCCTCTTTGGAAAAGAGGGGTTAGGGGAGATTTTTATTAGACAAATCCCCCTCAATCCCCCTTTTCAAAGGGGGAAGTGAACGGTTATACTTCGCGCGGTCACGGATGCGGAATTTATAAGCTGCTGATTTTTGTCGATAGCAAGGCGCTGAAACAGGCGCATAGCAAGCTACGCAACTGTTTCAGCAACGCAGCTATTGGCAAAAACTCAGCGGTTAGAAATCCGCAGTCGTGACCGCGCGAAGTATACATTACAACTCATCTAAACTAGGCAATCCAAAACTATTTTTACTTTTAAAATCCAATTCATAACCCAGCGCATCTAAAATAATATCTATTGTTTTTAAGGTAATAGAACCTAACTGCGCCCTTTCCAGCTTTCCTAATGTCACTCTACTTATTCCAGCAATATCAGCCAATTGCTCTTGCGTAAGCTTCTTATCTTTTCGCATCATTTTAATTTTTGCTCCAATTTCGTCTAATTTCAACCGGAACCTCCCTATGTGTTTCATTTTTAAGTGACAAATTCCAAGTATCGATCATTCTCAGCCCTATTGTTGAAAACGCAGGGTTTTTTACAATATAATTCTGCAAATCCACTATAGAAGCTTGCACCGCCGTCACACAGTCATTGTAAAATGTATTTGCATCCCTCTCCGACATATAACAACAGTCAACGCCAAATTTAACTAACTCTCTCCGTGAAAACCATAACTTCTTTCCAAACATGCTTAATGCAGGGCGGTCAGTAACCATATAAACGGCTGTATTAACAATATCATACGCTGGTGAAAATCGAATGTTACTCATATCACCATCATAAAGTACGCCAAAGTTTTTTAAATGCGCATCGCCATTTTTAAGTAAATAACTCATAACGAGCGTTTTATAAAAAGATTGCATACCCTTACGTTTATTAGCAACAACGCGATAGAAGAGCTTTGCCACCTGTTCGTAACTACCCTCATATTTTTGCTCTTTATTTTTACCAAGAAGCCCTAAAACCTCTTCAAACCCAACGTATCTTTCATTTTTTTTATCCAGATTAAACCGCTCAACAATTAAAAACTTTTTATTCTCTGATAGCAGAATAGTTGGAATTTCAACGCCTGATTTTTCAACCGCCTTGAGACAAAAATATTCATTTTCAGCTAAATCAGGGAACTCTTCCCCCCATGTTTTGATAATGTATTCTTTTGTGGTGAGTGATTCTTTATCCTGTAGCAATGCTAATGTTTTAGGTTGTATACCAGAAATAGCATTTTTACCTAAAAACATTTTAACTAATTTTACAAACGTCTCGTCACTATCATTTTTTAAAACCTCACCCAAATCTAACCCATCAAAATTGCCGGCAGAAAATTCACTATTAAATAAAAGTCGGCCATGAATACTAGGACAAAGGTAAGAAAACAACAAAAAATCATTAATATAACCATGCTTTTTGTTCAAATAATTCTTTAATACTTCAAATAAATACCCCTCCGGCATATTCATATCAAAGATGGGATGTAATCGATTCCGCCAAAGGTAAGTCGAAGCTTTACAAGGCATAATTAAGGAAATAGAGGGACTATCAACCGTATAATTAAACCCATAACACTGATCATCAGCTTCAAAAAAAAGCTCGCCAACTTTTTTATTTTGTACTTTAACCACTATCTTATCCATAGAAACGCCTTAAATGATAGTTATAGTTATCATACTATTAATTAAACACAAAAATGTAAACTGTATTTATCTTTATGCCACACCTCTAACTAATGGGAAATACCTGACCGCTTAATCACTTTGATAAAAGTTAACCAAAGAATATAAATATCAAATAAAAACGAACTACGTTGTAAATACTCAACATCCAAACTCACTTTTTGAGGAATTGGCAACTCATCACGCCCATTGACCTGAGCCCAACCCGTCAACCCAGGGATTAAACAATGAACGCCCTTTTCTGTCCGCAAGGCAATAAGGTCATCCTGATTAAATAACGCTGGCCGTGGCCCGACAAAACTCATATCACCTTTTAAAATTGACCATAATTGAGGCAACTCATCTAAACTTGATTTGCGCAGGAAATCACCGATAGGGGTTAATACGCTTTTAGGGCTCTTCAATAAATGCGTAGCGACAGCCGGTGTATCAACTTTCATACTGCGAAATTTAGGCATTTTAAAAATATGATTATTTTTACCCACTCGATCAGACCAGTACAAAGCAGGACCTTTAGAGCTCAACTTAACCAAAATAGCGGTAATAATAATGGGTAGAAATAAAATACAGGTAGCCATTAAAGCTAACGTTAAGTCAAAAAGTCTTTTCATGTCAGTTGAATAATTTGATTAAGCCGTTCACAGACTTGAGAAAACAAAGCATCATTCACTGCGCCTAACGGATGTGATTTTGCACGACAAGAACGCCAATCAAATGACTTAGGTTGATGACAAAGCACATAACTTATTTTGTTTGGCTTTTTACCAGAAGCGGTGCCTACAGAAACTGCAAAAGGGTTATCAGCATTATATTCAGCCGTCGTCATTGGCAAACCAATAACGAGTGATGTTTTATCATTAAAACTTTTCGGGCTTAGCACTAAAAAAGGGTGAATACCCCGCATTTCTTGCCTCGATGGGGGATTACAATCAAACCAAATAATATCTTGACGATCTGGCAACCATTGAGCTGTTTTTCTTACCACTTCTCAGCGCCCAAGTATTCCGATACAGACATAACTTCACCACCATGAATCATAGGATCAAAATTAGCGAGTCGTTCCTCCAATGTCAATACTTCACTTACAATGGGTGTGATAATAATTTGTTTATCGACAATAGAAATTCGTACTCGTTGGTCAGAATGCAAATGAGCTTCACGAGCAATTACTGCTGGCAACCGTACCCCTAAACTATTACCCCATTTTTTTATATCTAATGTTACTTCTGTCATACTGCCCACTCCGCAACCAAGGTTTAAACGTTAGTGTAAACATCATACCAAAAACAATCAATCCTTCTTTTTTTCCAAATAGGCCGTCACTGCCTTGTTCAATTGTTCATCCATCGTGATCACCGGTTTCCAATCTAATAAATTACGCGCTTTAGAGCTATCTACCTGTAACGAGCCAAATAAGCGGTTAGCCACATCACCTTTGCCAATTAGCTTAGCAGCTAGCACCATCAAGCAAACAGGCATAGGAATTAACGCTGATTTCTTGCCAAAAGCCTTTGTAACTTTCCGTAATAACTCTGTTGTCGACACATCTTCATTATCAGAAATCAAAAAAACCTGATTGGCCGCTTGTGGCGTTTTTTTATAATCTGCACAATGAATAATAAAACTTACCAGATTATCTAATGCCACTAAAGAGCGTTTATTATGGATAGCACCAAAGGGTAGAGGTATACTTTTATCCATCCATTTCATCATGGAAGCAAAATTAGCTTTAACACCCGCGCCATAAACCAAAGGCGGTCGAATAATAACCACTTCCATTCCCGTTTCTTTTGCGATAATTAACAAGCCTTGTTCAGCCTCATATTTAGACAAACCATAAGAATCTGTGGGAATATGATTATCATTCGGCTTAAAGGGCTGATCGATTAACGTCATTTCACCGTTCACTTTAATCGAACTGATAAACACAAAACGCCTTACGCCTACTTCTGCCGCCTGCCTAGCTAAATTCAACGTTCCGGCAGTATTCACTTGTCTAAATTCAGTTAAAGGATCAGCCGATGAATCATCCATAACATGAACACGAGCAGCAGTATGAATCACCACGTCAACACCCTCTAATGCAGGCATCCAACCTGTATTCGACGAAATCTCACTAATTTTTATTTGCTTGACCGCATTAGGAAGTAATCCGCTGTTTTTCCGAACAGCTGCAATGATAGGCATATCGAGTCTTAGCAACTCATGCATGATCGCACCACCAACAAAGCCTGTTGCACCAGTTATTAGAATCTTTTTCATTCAGCTAATGCCCAATTAATAAGTGGAATCAAGTGGCTACCCCATAATGTCGACTAACCCACATATATATCATGATCAGCAACCTCAATAAGCACTAGCTGACCATCCTCTATTAACTTTAATGTTAACAAAACTCTATATTGCATATTTATGGAAATTGAATGACAATCTTTTTTTTTATTGGGTGAAGCCTCAATGATGGATGTAAAGGATCTAGTGATAATAGTTTTAAGGTTTTAACATATTGCTTAATAAGCTCTGGGCGCTTTTTAAAAAACTTTCTTTCGCGTTTAGCATAAGAATCAGGACGAATAATTTCAAACGTCATTCGCTATTTCTTTTTCTAACACTGAAGCATAGTTTTCTACATCTTTAATAGTCGTAAATTTCCCACTATCAATACAACGTTCCGCTTCTCTTATCGCCTGTTCAAGCTGGTATTCACGGTATCGGTTAAATTCATCAATAGGCAAAATAACATATTTGGCCTTACCTCTTACATCAACCATAATACTATTATCTAAGCCGTTTAACATTGCTCGTTCAATGCCAGCAATACCATTACGCTTTAAATCATTTGCGTTTATCGACATCATAATATTGACCTCTTTTTTGTTAATAAACAGCTGGGCACGTATAATAGCACACATTACAGCGCTATAAACAGCACATCAAAAACCTTAATCACTTCTACTAAGGAACGCGCACGGAATAACTTAGGCAACTGACGCAGGATTTTTGTTCGTATTCAAGACGTATAAATAGGCGCATAGCAAGCTACGCAACTATTTATACAACGCAGAAGA
>JALSLS010000377.1 GCA_026988195.1 Methylomonas sp. | reverse complement strand
GCTTAGCTGGCTATGCGCCTATTTATACGCCTTGAATACGAACAAAAATCCTGCGTCAGTTGCCCAAGTTATTCCGTGCGCGTTCCTAATCATCAATTTTGATGGATGGCTTAAAATCCAAAAATATTTTCAACAGTAATCATTCAGCTTGTTTTTTTTAATTATTTTAAAAGGTGGGCATTACTTGCAACAGGTAAATATTTACCAAGAATTGAATAACTGCTGTTAGCGTATTTATTGTAAAATATGCTCATTATATTCATTTAATCAATAGGCAGTTCTCTTAATGGAAATTTCTTCTGATATATCTTCTGAAATCAAACAACGTATTGAACAAGCAATTGAAAATTCAAAGGCTGAGGTTTTACACGGTGGAAACCGACACTACACTTTAACTGTTAGTTCAAACACTTTTGATGGCTTAACTCAAGTCAAACAACATCAATTAGTTTATGCTGCTATTACAGACCTCATGGCGGGTAACGATGCCCCTATCCATGCCATTGACCAAATGAATATACAAACAAGCTAAGGAACGTGCATGAAATAACCTCCCGATTTCTAACTTGTCTTTTTTCTCCAGATGGAATGATCTCATTCGTTGCGTAGCTTGCTATGCGCCTCATGAGATCATTCCACCTGAAACAAAAATCCTACGTTATAATTTCGGGAAGTTATTCCTTACACGTTCCTAAGGAAAAACAGCCCTCAACGAGTTATGCCTATATACTTCATCAATAAACAAATGAAGTATTAATATTTTTCTTTCTAAAACAGTAACATGGCTAAATATACCTTTTTATCAAAGCTACAATCAACACTGCTTGTAGTTTCAACTTTAATATCAATCTATGCCGTATTAGGGTTTTCGATATTACCCGCCGTTATTTCCCATAAAATCCCCCCCTTGGCAAAAGAGCTGTTAAAAAGAGATGTTACAGTTAAAGACATCCAGTTTAACCCATTCTCTTTTGAATTTTCTATTGACGGACTTCGGGTTAATGAAACTGATAACAGTGCATTTGTTCAATTTAAGCAACTTTACCTTAACTTAGGCGTTGTTGACTCATTGTTAGGTTTATCATTAAAAATAGACCAGATTTCACTTAAATCACCTTACATTTCTGTTAAACGAAATAGCAATGCTGATTTTAATTTTACTGATTTAATACCAGTAGAAGACAATAAGCAAAAAGACACTTCAGAGGGTGAAATTTTTCCTGTTACCATTACCTCAATCGCCTTAACAGACGGCAAGATAAGCTGGACAGATAACCTTAACTCTGCAGGCCACCAGGAAGATATTTACCCTCTAAACCTAGCCATTGATAACTTTTCTACTATTGTTAAAAAACAATCTGACCTTGGGTTTTCTTTAAAATTTGCCTCAGGTGGTCACTTTGATTGGCAGGGCAGTTTAACACTTAACCCTTTTCATTCAAAAGGTCATATAGAACTTAACAATATAAATTTCCCTAGAATTTGGGAGCTTTTTCTACAAAACTCAGTTAATTTTGCTATTTTAAAAGGAACAGAATTAATTAAAGCAGACTATCAACTCAGTAGTACAAAAGAGTCAACTCAACTTCTCATTAATAACGCTAATTTATCACTCATTGATATTCAAATTGCTGAAAAAGGGCATACAGAATCACTCACCACAATTCCAGACTTTAAAGTATCAGGCATTGCTTTCGATTTACTTAAACAGAATATTGAAATTGAAAAAATTTCCTCTCAAGATGCTCAATTTAAAGCATGGTTAAATACTGATAACACTCTGAATTTTCAATCTCTTTTTGCAGTCGATAATAAAACTCAAACTCAAAAACCATCCACCGCTCCTGCTATCGAAACAAAAGAGAGCAAACCGTGGAATGTTTTACTAAAACAACTGAATATCAATAATTACGCTTTAAATTTTACTGATAAAACACTATCACCGGCAAACACAATAAACTTAAGCTCAATCACCTTAAGTTCATCTAAACTATCATTACAACCTGGGGCAAACCTACCCTTTAATCTGGCTTTTAATTTTAATAAATCTGGACGTATAGGTATAAAAGGACAAACTGTTATTCAACCTCTTAGCAGTAAAGTAAAATTAAACATTGCTAATGTTGCGCTTAAAGAGTTCCAACCTTATGTAAATAAATTTGCCAGACTCGATATTATTTCAGGTCTATTTAACTTAGATGCAAATATATCACTGCTACAGAAAAAAGATCAGCCTTTCGCTATAAACTTTAAAGGCAATAGCCATATTGATAAATTAGCGACTCGTGATCAAATTTCTAATAAAGATTTTGTAAAATGGAAAAAACTTAGCTTAAATAAAATAGAGGTGGACCTAGCAGCCAACCGCTATATTATTGATAGCGTAAAAATAGACAAACCATACGCAAGAGTCTTAATCAGGAAAGATAAATCTATCAATATTAGTGATATAGTCATTAAGCAAGCTAAAGACAAAGCAGTCATTGCTGAAAAAAAACCACCAAATAAAGACCAGCCTTCAGTAACTTATAAGGTCAATAATTTTGCAATGACTAATGGTATATCTGATTTTTCAGATAAATCACTCATCCTGCCATTTTCTGCACATATTAATCATTTAAACGGTTCAGTCAAAGGGATTTCATCCGCAAAAAATGCAACCATAAAAGTTGCATTAAAAGGCAAAGTTGCTGACTTTGCTCCTGTCAATATTAAAGGGAAAATATCTCCATCTAAAGGTAATTCAGACTTTAAAGTAGATTTTAATAGTATGCCTTTACCGTTAATGACTCCTTATATGGCTGAGTTTGCAGGGCGAAAAATTGAAAAAGGTAATATGACCTTAAAATTCCAATACAAAATTCGAAACAAACAACTTGCAGCTTCAAACAGCCTGCTAATTGATCAATTGGTTTTAGGTGATGAAGTAGAAAACCCCGATGCAGTATCATTGCCTCTTGGGTTAGCCATTGCTTTATTACAAGATGGCGATGGGAAAATTAGCCTAGATGTCCCTATCACGGGTGACTTAGATAACCCTGAGTTTAGTGTGGCCAGTATTGTTGTTGATGCCCTAGTGAATGTACTGACTAAAATAATCAGCTCTCCTTTTAATGCAATTGCATCACTAATCGGTAATAGTGATGATATTAGTAAAATAACCTTTTCTGCAGGGAAGGCGACTCTAGATAGTCAGCAAATCGAAAAACTGGATAACTTATCCGTTGCACTTTCTAAACGTCCCGCATTAAAACTAGAAATACAAGGAGCCGCCTACTCCACAAATGACTGGCCACAAATGCAAATAGCTGCATTAGATAAACAAATTCTGCAATTACGTATCGATGAACTTATTAAAGAAAAAAGCAAAAAGGCACTACCAAAACAATTAGCTCATTCAGATGAACACTATCAGCGACTTTTAGCTGACCTGTTTATTCATAAATTTCCTAAATTAGCCGATAAATCACTATTTGGTACGCCTAGGTTAATCGATTCCAAATCAGGTGATTTTTATACCGTTGCCCAAGCTAAACTAGCCGCATTAATTGAACCTGACAACCACCAATTACAACGTCTAGCCGCTACAAGGGCAAAGACAATTGCCAGCCATTTAATTGAAAAACAAATTGATATAAGTCGAGTATTTTTAATGGATGTAAAAATAGCTAAGGAAGAAGAAGACCAATCAATTACTTCTCAATTGAGTTTAACTGTTGACTAAGCTTACTCGCAATAAAAAATACGTAGCCTTGATGCAGCAAAGCGAAATCAAGGGGATTTTGGTTACAAACCTTGATTCCACTTCGTTACATCAAGGCTACAAAAGCCTGTCTTAATGATATTGTTCCTGTGTAGGCAGGAACTCAATCATGACTTCTAGCTTATTTTTGTCTTCGAGCAAGTATTTTATCAAGTTGATTTGCAAAAGCTTGTCTATCATTTTGAGTTAATGCTGATGGCCCACCTGTTTCTAGACCACTAGACCGTAGGGTATCCATAAAATCTCGCATATTAAGACATTCCCTAATATTCTGAGCAGTATAAAGCTCCCCTCTATGGTTAAGAGCAACAGCCCCCTTTTCAATCACTTCAGCCGCCAAGGGAATATCCCCTGTAATAACCAAGTCGCCCTCTTCGACTCTTAGAACAATTTCATTATCAGCCACATCAAACCCCTTGGCAACTTGGATAAATTTAACCAGTCGTGAAGGAGGAAGCCGAATAAATTGATTGGCTACAAAAGTCGCTAATACACCTACCCTCTCAGCAGCTCTACATAAAATATCTTTATTTACCACTGGACATGCATCCGCATCAACCCAAATTTTCATACAATAATGCTAATGTTTTTAATAAAATAACAGATCTAAAAAACCACGGTCATACCCGCATTTTTTATGCGAGGATACTCTATGGTCACAAAGTTAAGGAAATAAGGAGGGTATGCTGACGATATGAGGCGCATCCTACACCACCGTGTTTATTTAATACTACTTAATAGTGACATCCTTAAAAGAAATACTTTCTGCTTCTTTCAACCGCCAGATGAAAACAAGTAAAATACTTCCTAAAAATAATAAGCCAAGCTGTAACTGTGTTCTGCCATGTAATATTCCAATAGAAACAGCAAAGGTAAAAATAATCAACATCATTGCCTTAATTTTTGCTCTCCGAGCAATCGACCTATTTTGTTCCCATTGCCTTAAATCTCCCCCAAACCAACGATTATTAAGTAATCGTGCATGGAAGCGCGGTGAGCTGTTAGCAAAACAAGCTAGGGCAAGCAGTAAAAAAGGTGTCGTAGGCATAATGGGTAACAAAGCACCAATTACACCTAAAATAACAAACAATGATCCTAGAAATATTAATAGGTATTTTTTAATTTTTTTACGCATATGTTAAAACTACCCACCCATTATTAATCAGCCGTTTGTTTCTTTATTGAAGAAGCTAATACTATCAATGCCCAACCTCTAAAACTAATATCAACACTCAATGATAGCGCTAAAAACCATGCGGCTGAAGTTGGCCAATCTAACCAGATTAACATCCCTAAGATAATAGAAATCCCCCCTGTAATCCTATTGGATATAGGGTTGGGAATTTTAGCAACAGATAAAATAATATTTCGATAAATACCTTGGGACAGCATATAACCAACTATCAACAAATGTAGATCCTCTGGTAAACCATTCACTCCAAAAACAACCAGAAAACCAACCACAATATCCAACACACCACCCTGCATATTCACCAAAAAGCCTTGAGCGGTTTCCGTTAACTGAGCATCAACACATCTTAACACCCCCACGATAAACACCACAGCTCCTATTGCGGGCAACCATGAGAAATGTTCACCCAACATATAAACTTTAGGAGCAACAACACACAAACTAGCGATGATACCACCAACCAAAATCATGCCGTAACCACGTATCCTGTACCATAAAGGCATAGAGGTAAACTGCTTTAATTCTGTTATTTTTTTTTCACTCATAACTTTGTAGGTTTTTTTAAGAAAAATGTAGCAGATCACCTTGCCGATCAAAAGCTAGGTATTTAGATAAATCCCCTCCATTTTGTACAGCCTGCACCATCATTTTTAATGGTTCCTCTGCTTGTTCCGATGTTGGGGGTAGTCCATTAACACCTGATAAACAGGCAATTAAAACCATACTCCATTCCTGCTCCATCTGTTTTGATTCAATAACTAGATCATTAAAGTTACTCAACTGATCCAAATCTTTATCTACACACATAATAGCTTGTAACTGCCCTCCTTGCCCAGAATGAAAACGCTCTTTGTCCTCATCATTATGATCATCAGGCAATAATGCCTGCAAAAATACAAAAAGAAACCTTTGGGGTTCACTTTGTTGCCTACCAACAGCTAAAAGGCTTTTATAATCTGTAATTTCAATCATTTTAATTCCTCACACTTTCTAATTAATTTTTTAATGGAGTCTAATGCAATTTAACAGCAAAATATTTCAACATAGTTTACTTGGAATTCTCTTACCTTTTTTATGTTTAGGCTTGTTTATTATTTACAAAGATATAAAAAATTATCATAGCTACGCTAGAAGATGCCTCGTTTTTACTGGTATACTGCCTGAAAAATTTTAGGAGTCCAACGAGTATGTCAGAATTTAATAACGTTACCATCATTAAAAAAGCCAATATTTATTTTGATGGTAATGTCAGTAGCCGCACTATCAAATTTGCTGATGGCACGAGTAAAACGTTAGGTTTTATGTTGCCAGGTGAATATACTTTCAATACAGCTGATAGAGAACTTATGGAAATAATTGAAGGCAATCTAGAGCTTATGTTACCAGAAAGTACTGCCTGGAAAACTATAAAAGGAGGAGAGTCTTTTTATGTTCCTGCTAATGCAAAATTTACGGTTAAAGTAAAGTCAGCTACCGATTATTGTTGTTCATTTATTAAGTAATTTAGAAGTGCATAAGGTGCCAAAACTTTTGGAACGATTAAAAAATGTACCTAGACAAGGGTCAATAAATAACTTATTTTTCTATCTTGGGGCATAAGTTAACATGGAAAAGATTGCTATTTTTGTTGATGTCCAAAATATTTATTACACCACTCGGCAATATTACCATCAATATTTTAATTACAAGGCTTTTTGGGACAAAGCAACAGCAAATAAAGAAATTATTGCAGCGTTTGCTTATGCCATTGATAAAGGGGACACAAAGCAACGTAATTTTCAAAATACGCTCAAAAACATTGGTTTTCAAGTAAAATTAAAACCTTATATTCAACGCAAAGATGGATCTGCAAAAGGTGATTGGGATGTAGGTATTGCTTTAGATGCTATAGAACTTGCAGAATCAGCAGATACAATCATTCTATTATCAGGGGATGGTGATTTTGACCTGTTATTACAGAAAGCACGAAAAGTTTATGCAACCAAAAGTGTTGTTTATGGTGTTACAGCGTTAACTGCACCAAGCTTAATTAACGCTGCCGACCAATTTATTGCTATTGAAAAAAGTTTACTATTATAAAAAGCTATATTTCGCGCGGTCACGGATGCGGAATTTATAAGCTGCTGATTTTTGTCGATAGCAACGACTGCATGGACGCAGGAGGTAGAGCAACGCAGGAGCAGTTGCCGAGGCGCTGAAACAGGCGCGAAGCACATGGATGTGCAAGTGTCGCTTGAAGCAGGATGCTGGTTGCGACCATAGCAAGCTACGCAACTGTTTTAGCAACGCAGCTATTGGCAAAAACTCAGCGGTTAGAAAACCGCAGTCGTGACCGCGCTGGTATATATTTCCCCTTTCTTTAGGGGAAATATATACCAGCGCTACTCTAGTGTAAATAGCTTATTAAAATTTGCAATTTCCAATATCTTCCTTACCTCTGGCTTAGCATTTTTGATACGAACCGCACTTTTACTTTCTCCAACCTTATCACGTAAAACTAATAACATACCCAGTGCCGAACTATCAAGGTAGTCAACCCTCCCCATATCAACAATAATAGAGCTTACACCACTTTCGGCCAGTTCCGTCGCTTTACGAAATTCTTGATGAATTCCAAAGTCAAACCTGCCAGAAATGATAACCGTTAATGTTTTTGAAGTTGCATCTAGCCTTGTTTCTAATGCCATAATTTAATTCCTATTATCTTTACTTAAATTTAAAAATGCGGTTTTATTCATTGAAGATAGTAAAACGGTTTGTTATCTTTTAAATCCCATTATCGCCTGATTTCATTTAGAAACCTTAAAAGAATAAATTTACCCACTGAGTGGGTCACTGCTGTTAAGGTAAGGAGATAAGTAGAATGTGCTGAGGAACGAAGCGCATCAACGGCAAGCGATGCGCTTCCTATCGTCAGCACATCCTACACCAATTTGCTTAATTTATTGGTAGAAATCGTTTTGTATAGGGTAAGGCAACAAATACCCCATAGCCATTAATTTAGAATAGTTCAATATCCCCTTCATCCATTGAAGATTGTGAAACGGCTTTTTTATCTTTTACTTTCCATTGTTGCTTCATTTCATTTAACCGAATGACACCTTGATCTAACTCGTGCCCCCAATGCCCCGCTTCTTCAATTTTAAAGGTACCTAAACCTATTTTAACTTCATCACTCACCGCTTTAAAATGTTGGGTATTTAGCTCTAAAAACTCAATCATTTGTCTGGCCATATCTTCAAATTGTAATCCTCTTATAGCCTTACCAACGCTATTATCAATTTGACTCGTCATACTCGATACTTCGGCTATTTTTAGTGCTATATCTTCGTTTATTTTAGCAATACCCACCATCATGCCATCAATATTAGACTTTGAAGTAATAGCAACATTCATATCTTTAGATGCCATGCTCTGAATCATATCTTGAGCCATAGAGATGTTTTTCTTAGAAGCATTAACAACAACTCTTATCTCTTCACTAAATTTATCTGAATTTCGAGATAAATTACGAACTTCATCAGCCACAACAGCAAAACCTCTTCCTGCTTCCCCTGCTCTGGCAGCTTCAATAGCGGCATTTAAAGCCAATAAATTAGTCTGATCTGCAATACCCTGAACATCAGTCAAAAGTGTTTCAACCTGAGACATATGCTCCTCTACATCATTAATAACACCTACCATTTCCATGCTTTGCTTACTGACCTGTAAAATATGCTCAATAAAAAACTTGAGCACATCATCAGTTTCTTTAGCAAATTTAGTAAAATTCAATCCCTTGTCAGCACTATTTTCACTCTCCCCCATACTATTCATTAAGCTAAATACTACAGCTGATTGCCCAGAAGTCAGCCCATGTAAATCAGTAAAACTTCCCGACATGGTCTGTACAGCATCTGCAACAACCGTTTTTAATTGAGCTAACTCCTGATGACAAGACATAACCTCTTGCTCCATACACAACTCTACACCCTCAATATATTGATCAATTTTTTGGTGAAGCTGGTCAACATCTAGCCTAGTTTCTTGCTCAGATACTTTTAAGGAGTTTTTAGCTTGATAAATATAAACCAGACTTATAACAAAAATAATAGGTAAGGCGACCCAATAAAGTATATCCGTGGTAATAACAATAGGCAATAACATGCTTATTACAAATAAAATAAACAAAATCCAAACTTGCTTTAAAAACAACATTTACTGGCCTTGTTAAGTTAAGGAACGTGCATGAAACAACTTACCGATTTCTAACTTGTCTTTTTGCTCCAGATGGAATGATCTCATTCGTTGCGTAGCTTGCTATGCGCCTCATGAGATCATTCCAACTGAAACAAAAATCCTACGTTATAATTTCGGGAATTTTTTCCATACACGCTCCAAAGGGAGGTGGAAAAAAACAATCATCCAATCTTGGCTGGCATTCATTTTCAGCCCCCTAAAGTTAAAATTTTTGCAGCTACTTTATCAAGTGGCAACACATGATCAGCTGCACCTAATTTAAATGCCTCTCCTGGCATCCCCCAAACTACACTGCTAGCTTCATCCTGAACAATATTAACCGCCCCAGCCTGTTTCATTTCCAGCATTGCTTGAGCACCATCGGCCCCCATTCCGGTGAGCATAACACCAATAGCATTACTCCCCACATTTTGTGCAACTGATCGAAACATAACTTCTACAGAGGGTTTATGTCGGTTAACAGGGGGGCCATCATTTAATTTACAAATATATCGAGCACCATCCCTTAT
>JALSLS010000376.1 GCA_026988195.1 Methylomonas sp. | reverse complement strand
TAAAACAGAAGTGGCAATGCGAGCCGCTTTTGTGGCGGTACAAAGTGGAAAACAGGTAGCGGTATTAGTGCCCACAACTCTATTAGCTCAACAGCATTATCAAAACTTTAGAGATCGGTTTGCCGACTGGCCGGTACGGGTTGAGGTGATGTCACGGTTTGTCACCGCAAAACAGCAAAAAATAATTGTTGAGGCGCTAGAAAATGGCAAGGTAGATATTGTTATTGGTACCCATAAGCTACTTTCAAAAGAGTTAAAGTATAAAGAGCTAGGCTTAGTCATTATTGATGAAGAGCATCGCTTTGGTGTTCGTCAAAAAGAATATTTTAAAAAGTTGCGCTATGAATTAGACCTACTAACTTTGACGGCAACACCTATACCCAGAACATTAAATATGGCGATGGCAGGATTGAGAGATATTTCTATTATTGCCAGTCCTCCGCCCAACCGGCATCCTATTAAGACTTTTATTAGTGAATGGCTGGATGTTCAAATTCAAGAAGCTTGTCAACGAGAGATAAAGCGTGGCGGCCAGGTTTTCTTTTTACATAATGATGTAAAATCCATGGATAAAATGGCAAGAGAAATTGAAAGTTTAGTGCCTGAAGCCAGAGTAAAAATTGCACATGGGCAAATGCCAGAGCGTGAGCTTGAACAAATTATGCTGGATTTTTATCACCAACGCTTTAATTTATTACTGAGTACCACGATTATTGAAAGTGGTATTGATATCCCCACGGCAAATACTATTATTATCAATCGTGCAGATAAACTGGGTTTAGCACAGTTGCATCAGTTACGGGGACGAGTGGGTCGGTCACATCACCGAGCGTATGCTTATTTTATTATTCCGCCTAAATCATTGATGAGTAAAGATGCCATTAAACGATTAGAAGCACTAGAGACTTCGGGTGAGATAGGGGCTGGGTTTATGTTGTCATCACATGATATGGAAATTAGAGGGGCAGGGGAGTTGCTGGGTGATGGGCAAAGCGGTCAAATTCAGGAAATTGGATTTACTTTATATACGGAATTACTAGAGCGAGCAGTTGCTGCACTAAAGTCAGGTAAACAGCCTGAACTTGATGCACCACTAGAAATGGGGCCTGAAGTGGACTTACAAGCACAAGCCTTAATACCAGAAGATTATTTACCTGATATTCATGCTCGTCTGGTTTTGTATAAGCGCATCTCCAGTGCAGAAGATCACGAAAAATTAAGTGCTTTAAAAGTTGAAATGATCGATAGGTTTGGTTTGTTGCCAGATGCTGTTAAAGTGTTATTTAGTATCACAGAAATAAAGCAACTAGCAGAACCTTTAGGGGTTAAGAAAATAGATGCGCATGTTGCTGGTGGACGTATTGTTTTTGGGCGCGAACCTATAATAAATACCGAAAAATTGATAAATTTAATACAAACACAGGCACAATGTTATCAATTTGATGGAGCTGATAAGTTGCGATTTTCTCAAGTATTTGACTCGGTCGATGAAAAAATAAAATTTGTAACAGCTTTGTTGAATCAATTAACACCTGTATAACTCAGGTTAGGGATGAAAAATGGGAAAAACAACTAGTTTGTATTTATTATTAGTGCTCAGTTTAATGAGTATTGCTGTTTCTGCAACCGAGCGTTCATATAAAATTGAGTTAATTATTTTTGCTCAAGATATGCCGAATACTGAGGTTTTTGAGCAAACAGAAAGCCAAATTCAGTGGCCTAGGCGAGTATCTAGCCTATCTGCGTATCATGCTGTTGGCTCTGATGGACGGTATTTGAAGTCTACTTATGCACGATTATCACGAAGTCATAATTACCAGCCCTTATTACATGTTGCTTGGACTCAAAGTGTTAACTCTAATAGTTGGGGGCGTGCTGTAAGAATTTCTAATCCTGAAGGCACTATTAATGGTTTTTTTCAAATACAGCGTGGACATCTTGTCCATTTAAAGGCTGACTTTGAATATTCAGTCGGCTCTACTGTTTATCGGTTGAATGAAAAACGACGGTTTAAACTAAAGGAAACGCATTATCTGGATCACCCAAAGTTTGGGGTGATTGCTAGAGTCTCTCCCATTGGAGATTAGGGAATGGGACAATAGGGCTTGTTGGTGAGTATAAAAAGTAGAGTCGTTCAGAGTGTTATTGAATCACCCTGTGTGCGTAATTGTTGTCTGAATAATAATGATGTCTGTCTAGGGTGTTTTCGGTCGCTGACAGAAATAAAACAATGGACGCTTGTTGATCATACGGTGAAACTGGCCATTTTAAATAATGCTATTAAGCGGAAAAAGCGTAATACAGCCGAGGTTTTTGATCTGGAAGAACACCTTGAGTTATAATGCTGAACATTTTAACTCGACTATGATCGTTGAGAATTGATTAAAGTAGATAAAGACAGAGGTATCTAGCAACTAATATGGCGCAAAAACTTTTTATACAGACTAATGGCTGTCAAATGAATGAGTATGATTCCGATAAAATGCGGGATGTACTACAAGCTTCTCATCAAATGGAAATGACAGATGTTCCGGAAGAAGCTGATGTTTTAATATTGAATACTTGTTCGATTAGAGAAAAAGCACAGGAAAAAGTTTTTTCTGCTGTGGGTCGTTGGCGTAAGATTAAGAATAAGCGTCCCGATGTTATTATTGGTGTCGGTGGTTGTGTAGCCAGTCAAGAAGGAGCAGGAATCCAAAAACGTGCACCTTATGTTGACATTGTCTTTGGCCCGCAAACGTTACATCGATTACCCGAGTTGCTAGATGAGGCACGTAAAACACATAAACGTGTGGTTGATATTTCATTTCCTGAAATAGAAAAATTTGATGCATTACCCGAACCTAGAGCAGAAGGCCCCAAAGCTTTTGTGTCTATTATGGAAGGTTGCAGTAAATATTGTACATTTTGTGTTGTGCCTTATACCAGAGGGGAAGAAATTAGCCGTCCTTTACAAGATGTGATTGCTGAAATTTCTTCGTTGGCTAAACAAGGCGTGCGAGAAATTAATTTATTAGGGCAGAATGTGAATGCCTATCGTGGTGAAATGGATGATGCTGAAATAGCTGATTTCTCATTACTGTTACATTATGTTGCCGCAGTAGAAGGTATAGATAGAATACGTTTTACCACATCCCATCCTGCTGAATATACGGATGATATTATTGAGGCATTTGCAGAAATACCTGAATTAGTCAGTCACTTACACCTTCCTGTACAAAGTGGCAGTGATACTATTTTGGCAAATATGAAACGAGGATACACACGAGCTGATTATCTAGACATTATGGATAAGATGAAAGCGGTTCGGCCTAATATTAGCTTGTCATCAGATTTTATTATTGGTTTTCCAGGTGAGACAGAGGAAGAATTTGAAGATACCATGGCATTAATTGAGCAAGTGGGTTTTGATTTTTCCTATAGCTTTATATATAGTGCGCGCCCGGGAACGCCTGCTGCTGAATTAGCCGATGATATTTCAGACGAGGTGAAAAAGCAACGCCTTAAAAAATTAAAAACTCGACTTGATGAAATGACTCAGGATATTTCTAAAGGTATGGTGGATACGGTTCAGTCGGTATTGGTTGATGGGGTATCTAAAAAGAACCCACTACAAATGACGGGAAGAACAGAAAATAATCGTGTTGTTAATTTTACAGCTCATCCGCGATTGGTGGGGCAGTTTGTTGATGTGCTGATTACCGAAGCTTTACCCAATTCTTTAAGAGCTCGCTTGGTCGAGTCTTCTGTTGATAAAATTTTAAATAAATAGTCTAAACACCTTGTCAGAATTACAAATATCTAAAGAAATTACTTTATTGCCCGACGATAATAGTCGTTTAGCAAACTTTTGTGGGCAATTTGATGCACATATACGTCAAATTGAACAGCGTTTAAAAGTAGAAATAGCGAATCGTGGGAATCAATTTAAAGTCTCTGGTCATGTTGAAGCAGTAAAATCAGCAGGTGTCATTATACACGCCATGTTTGATGCAACAAATAACCAACTATTAACTCCCGAACATATTCATTTAGCCATGCAAGACTCAAGTATTCAGCAGTTAATAGAAACAACAGAAACTGATAGTGTTGAGGTTGAGCAAGTTTCAATTAAAACTAAACGTGGGGTGATTAAGGGGCGAGGGGGAAACCAGCAAAGTTACTTAAAAAGCATTAAAACCAATGATATTAACTTTGGTGTTGGCCCTGCAGGGACTGGAAAAACCTATTTAGCGGTGGCTTGTGCAGTCGATGCACTTCAAGCCGAGACAGTTAGGCGTATTATTTTAGTTAGGCCAGCCGTAGAGGCAGGTGAAAAACTAGGCTTTTTACCTGGCGATATGGCTCAAAAGGTTGACCCATATTTACGCCCCTTATATGATGCTTTGTATGATATGTTGGGTTTTGAAAAAGTTGAAAAACTATTAGAAAAAAATGTGATAGAAGTAGCTCCTTTAGCTTTTATGCGAGGTCGAACCCTTAATGACTCTTTTATCATTTTAGACGAAGCTCAAAATACAACGGTTGAACAAATTAAAATGTTTTTGACTCGGGTTGGGTTTGGTTCAACCGCCGTTATAACGGGTGATGTAACACAGATTGATTTACCAAGTGATAAAATGTCAGGTTTAAAACATGTTTTAAAGGTCTTAAAAGGTGTGGAAGGCATTAGTTTTACCCTGTTTGGGGCAAAGGATGTAGTGCGGCACCCCTTGGTTCAGCGAATAGTGATTGCTTATGAACGCTATGAGAAGCAACAAGAAACATCATGAATTTTGTAGATTTTCAGGTAGTCTCTGAGTCAGCGCATTTACCCTCTCAAAACTTGCTTCAAAAATGGGTTGATACTGTATTGACCGATACAACTGAAGACTCAGAAATTGTTATTAGAATTGTTGATGAAGTTGAAATGATTCAATTTAATGAGCAATATCGTGAAAAAAAAGGGGCTACTAATATTTTAAGCTTTCCTTTTGAGCTACCAGAAGGTATTGACAGTCAACTGTTAGGAGATTTGTTGGTTTGTGCACCTATTGTTGAGTTAGAAGCGCAACAACAAAATAAAAGCTTAAATCATCATTGGGCACATATGATTGTTCATGGTGTACTTCATTTGATAGGGTATGACCATATTAATGATAGGGAAGCTGAAGAGATGGAAGCTTTAGAAAAAAAAATATTAAAATCAATAAAAATAAATAACCCGTACGAGGAAAAATAACAAATGAGTGATGATAAACCACCAAGTAGACAGCCCCAACAGAAAGGTCTGATTGACCGAATAGGTCATTTTCTGTCGGGGGAACCACAAGATCAAAATGATTTATTGGATATTCTAAAAGATGCTCAAGAAAAGCACTTATTAGATTCTGAAGCGCTATCAATGATTGAAGGTATTTTACAGTTTTCTGAAATGCAAGTTAGGGATGTTATGATTCCTCGTATTCAGATGCATGTGATATCAAAAGATGATTCATTAGAAACCATTTTTCCTCTGGCTTTGGAATTTGGTCACTCAAGGTTTCCAGTTATTGATGGTGACCGCAGTAAAGTTGTTGGTGTTTTATTGGCTAAAGATTTATTGTTGTATGCATTAGACTCAAAAGAAAAAACCGCAAAAGATATTATGAGAGCGGTAAGAGTGGTTCCTGAAAGTAAAAGGCTTAATGTTTTATTAAAAGAGTTTAGAACAAACCGCAACCATATGGCTATTGTGGTCGATGAATATGGGATGACGGCAGGGTTAGTTACGATTGAAGATGTTTTAGAGCAAATCGTAGGTGAAATTGAAGATGAGCATGATGCACAAGAAGAGCAGTATATTCAAAAAGCAAATGGTAAAAAGTTTACGCTCAAAGCGATCATGCCGATTGATGAGTTTAATGAATATTTTTCTAGTGATTTAAAAGATAATGAACATGAGACAATCGGTGGCTTTATTACGCATCAATTAGGCTATATGCCTAAAAAAGGCGATAAACTAGAGTATAAGAATCTTAGATTTGAAGTGTTACACGCTGATGACCGACGCATTTTCTTGCTAAAGTTAAAAATTAGTCAGGATGAGTAAAGTATTAGTTCTAGGTTTTTATTGATAGAAACAGGCGCGAATCTATTTCAAGGGAAAAGGCAAGGGTTTGGATCGTTAGTTAACCTAGCTTTTTTATGCGAACAAATTTATTATCAGCCGTTAACTCCATCTCAAAGAAACCATTAACGCCTTCCTTTGTTAAGAATGATTGGATGTTTCTAGCAGGAAAGGCGATTCTACGTCCATCATCAGCAATAACGGATATATTTTTAGCTATTCCTTGATAAACTTGTAGATATTGATCGTAAGAGATTTGTAATGAAAAGCGGATAAGTTGGTTCATCGAATCGGTTGATTAAGCAAATAAACTAAGCTTAAAGCAATTTATATAAATTTTGTGAATAAAATCTAATTTTGATTTGTTGTTGGGATAAAAGCAAGAAATTAAAGCTTTCAAGGCAGGTATGCCCTGAAAGCTATTAATGTGATTGCTTAAAATATTGCATAATAGATTCTATATTTAAGAGGATTTGTTGTCTAATTGAATGTTGCTAGAAATTGCAGCAGAGGCAAATAAAGTTGATGAAATAATGAATTCTCCAGAGATAAATCCAAATAATCCAGCGATAAATGTTAACCCTGTAAAAATATCTTTATTAAAGTTGTTCATGTAAGTTTTTTCTCTTGTAAAGTTAATAAAAGTATCTTCTTTAAATAGTGAAGATATGAATACTATACTAAAGGATTTATTTGTTTACAATAGACAATTATTTTATTAATTGTTTCTTTTTTGTTTACAATATGTCATATTTCTTTCATTTTACTACCGTAGAATACAGCTCTCCCTAAAGATGGAGCTAGGAAGGGGGGCATTACTAAGTTAGTTCTAGTCAACGCTCAACACTGAGGAAAAAAATGCTAGTTCCGCGATATTGGTCAGAGTCCAAGACAAAAAAAGTTGTTAACGGTAAGCAATTTACATTAATGCGATTTGGCTGGTCTGACACTAGTGAGCTTGATGCAAAAAATCTGGCGGATGTAAGGCTACAGGATGCTGTATCAACACTAGAGAAAGAAGGGGATGTTCGACGGATTGATCACAAAACTTCATACAATGGAGCTGAAGGAGTTCCTATAAGAGAAGAAGTTATCTCGACTCACGAAGATGTTGTTATATCGAGAAATTCATATGGTGCACTTTGTTTGAATACTCCCGATGTCCTTTTTGGTGATATTGATTTTGACTTTGAAGCCTCATTTAGAATGCATGTAATTTCTTTTGCATTACTGTTTATATGTGCCCTACTATTAGGTTTCTATTTTGAGTCTTGGGGGACTCTCGGTGTTTGTGTATTTGTGGCTGCAATTTTTACTTCAACTCTAGCGAATATTTTGCATCGAGTCACACTGCGGCTAAGCGGGGGAGTAGAAAAAAAGGCGCTTGATACAATTATGAATGTATCAATGCAGAACCCAGAATTACATATGCGAATCTATAGAACGCCTCTAGGCTATCGAGTTTTATTGATGAATAATACTTATTGCCCAACAGGTGAAGCTGCAATTAGGCTCTTGAATGAACTGGAGTCTGACCGTTTATACATCCAAATGTGTAAAAATCAAAATTGTTTTAGGGCTAGGGTAAGCCCTAAACCGTGGAGAATTAATATGGTGCGATTGAAGCCGACTCCAGGCGTTTGGCCTATTAAAAAAGAGCGAATGGCGGAGCGTCAGGAGTGGGTGAAAATGTATGAGTTAAAATCGAAAAACATCTCTTCGTGTCATTATGTGACGCGGCTTGGAAGTGATAAGGTTAACGCTAAAGCAGAATTTGTTCGGAAAATACATGACGAGCTATGTAGGGTAAATAATAGTGAGCTTAAAATAGCTTAAAAGAAATTAAAAGAACTAGCAAGGCCATCAGGGGGAGGGCAGCACGAGTTAAACAAAAAGGACTCTTCTAAATTTGAGTGGATAACTAATTTTAAGTTAAATGGTACTTAAGTGAGTATATAGAGCTAGAGCATAAATAACTCGGCTTTGAATTAGAGCAAATATTTGTCCATCACTATCACCTAGAACGATCTAGGTTAGATGATGGATAAGCCCGTTACTTACATAGAGTGATAAAATTGGCTACAGAAAATATCTTTTTGTCGATTGGCTAGAATGCAGTGAAAAAGAGGGTGTTTTTGAAATATTTTCTTTTTTAGCAGATTTCAGGGCAATAACTCATCCATTGGCGTAGTTTTTATCAACCTTCGGCAGATTTATAACAAAACGTGTTCTCAGCCTTAAAATAGCTACTTGCTAATGACCATAAGCGACAGAAATTAAAATCTCCAATGCTAGAGTAGAAGCTTGCATGAGCTTCGCCTCAAAAACAGATATTCGCCTACGTCCAACCTGCATCGATGCACCACAACATTTACTGGTTAATTGAGGGCGTGTTTTTATTTTTGCCAGGTTCTAATTTAAAACCTTGCTACAAAATGTTAATCATTCGTTTACTACTGGGGCGTAAAAAGCCAAAATTCCTCGCATTCCTGAATCCTGTATGTAAGACAGGTTGTAAAACCAGTCATAAAAAATTAGCTCCCGAAACTATCCACTTTTTCCACTGTACTGACATCATTAACAAACTCAAGTGTCACTAAGTCTTCAACCGCTCCTCGGTCACTTTTTTAGCCAGTCCCAGTCAAAATCTGCCAGCATTTTAAAATGTCCTAGTTTGGCTCTACTTAAACGGCATTCCAATGAACGATAATGGTGTTGTGTATATTCCCATTACAACGATTGTTTTATCCACTCGAGGTTCGTTTGTTTCAACTCACGCCAACCCATTGTTCAAGAAAGCCAAAAAGTTTGACAATCACCGCTGATGAGTTCATTTATTAATCACTTTCTTCTTTCTTGGTTTGCGGTGAGCTCTCCCTTGCTTAGTCGACCAATCATTTCTGGCATGGGTTATAGCACTTGATCTGTAGTGACTTGGATTGTTTCCCAATATCTAATGTGGGTTTTACCGGTAAAGTCAGATAGGCTAAGCAAAAAATAACCTGTTGTTCCATAAAGAAACTAACTAGGAGCGTAATTGAAGATACTTTGACCTGTTGTTATTGAGCGACGAGAAACACTCTCAGTTCAAACCTAGCACAATAATGATGACTAACTTAATTTCAACTACTTATAAGCCAAAAACATAAGATACTTTAATAAATATATTAAATATCCGCTTTATTTGTTGAGCAATATTTTTTTATGTCGGTCATCGATGACATATCTGTATAAATAACCATAAGTTGTATTCAGTTGTTTTCATAAATGACACCTTCTGTTCTGTTCTTATAGGGCTTTCAGGTCAAAAGTAAATTGTTGGCACGTAAGTTGCTTTTGCCTAGATGTTAGAAATAATCCATATTCACATCACGGAGTTATTATGAAAACTGTATTTTTCTTATTGTTCATAGCCGTTTCAACGACTGCAAATGCAAGGTGCAACATTGCTGCCCTTCAATTTATGGAGCTTGAACAGAATGCTTGTTTTAAAAAAATAGTTACGTCTACTGAGGATTCAGAATCAGCCTTTCACAACAATGAAGCCAATAATCTAGAACTTTGGAAGTCACTCGACACCAATAATGATGACTTAATTAGTAAAGCAGAAATAGCTTCCGCCAAAGATATTATCGA
>JALSLS010000375.1 GCA_026988195.1 Methylomonas sp. | reverse complement strand
AATAACCCACCCAGATTGCGCAGATTTTTTGTTTCTGATCAAACTATCTCAAGAGGCGCATAGCCAGCTACGGTCGCAACCAGCATCCTGCTTCGAGCGACACTTGCACATCCGTGTGCTACGTAACGATTGAGATGGTTTGAGCAGAGATAAAAAAGCCAGTAAGGTGGGTGAGTTATTTGTTGCTGGTTGCCTTAACTTAATATGACTGTGAACTAAAAGGATACTGTAGGATGGGCAAAGCGATAGCGTGCCCATCAATTCAGCTGAACGCCATATTGATGGGCTCGTCGTACCTCCTTTGCCCATCCTACTTTTGAAGCTTAACTTAAGGGTGGTAACGGTCTCCGTGGAAACTCATACTGGATCGCTCTGCATTCAATAACGCAGAGCGGCTGTGAAAGTATTGTGCTTTTTAGCTTCTTTGAAAAGGATGCGAGTTACCTAAGTTAGAGAGCTGGAATGAAGTCCAGAGTGCTTTAAATCAACTAACCACACAAAGTTACGTGCAAAAAAAATCCCCATCAGCTGAAAACCTTAAATACTGGCTTGCCCTGCTAAGAACGCCAGGGGTAGGCAGTAAAACATTTATTAAAATACTGGACTCCTATTTACCAGAGCAATTATTTTCACAAACATCAGCAGCACTTTTGGCTATAGGCCTCAATCAAAAAAGTATTGATTATATAAACGCCCCTGACTGGGATTTAATT
Organism: Methylomonas sp.; assembly: GCA_026988195.1. Classification (GTDB taxonomy): domain Bacteria; phylum Pseudomonadota; class Gammaproteobacteria; order Methylococcales; family Methylomonadaceae; genus QPIN01. The sequence goes on along the minus strand of JALSLS010000375.1, from coordinate 8,631 downwards.
GAAAATGATTTGCACTGGGTTAAGCAAGCTAAAAATGACCTTATCACCTTTTATGACCACCGCTATCCGGCACAATTAAAGGAAATTGACAGCCCCCCACCTGTCCTTTTTACAAGAGGCGATACTCATTTGCTTACCCAGCCTCAAATATCTATCGTGGGAAGTAGAAACCCTTCACCCCTCGGACAGCAATCCGCCATAGATTTTGCACAATCGCTTGCTCAATATGGTTTTACCATTACCAGCGGTTTAGCTTTAGGAATCGATGCAGCAAGTCATCAAGGTGCCCTCAATGTTAAAGGCTTTACTATTGCGGTGACTGGAACTGGGCTTGATAGAGTTTACCCTGCCAGAAATAAACAATTGGCAACCGATATTGCCGATACTGGCCTACTTATCTCAGAATTTCCGCCAGGCACTACAGCTCAAGCCAATCACTTCCCTAGAAGAAACCGTATTATCAGTGGCCTCTGTATCGGATTATTAGTTGTTGAAGCCGCTAAGAAAAGTGGATCTCTTATTACCGCCCGAATGGCTTTAGAAGAAAACCGAGAAGTTTTTGCAATTCCAGGCTCCATTCATAACCCTTTAGCACGTGGATGTAATGCTTTGATTAAAGAAGGTGCTAAATTAGTTGAAAATACTCAAGATATTTTAGATGAATTAGGTGAATACAATCAACAACCTGAAGCGATAGCACTTAAAAATAACAAATCAACGCTTGACCTGGAGCAGCAAAATCTATTGAATCTCATTATGTTTAGCCCCACATCGGTAGATTGGTTAGTGCAAGAATCTAGTTTTTCAGTTGAAGTTGTTTCATCTATGTTACTTCTGCTGGAATTACAAGGTTCCATTGCTAGCACAGCTGGTGGTTATATCCGAATAAAATAAACAGGTACTATGAAAGAAAATATTTTTGATGTCTTAATCTATCTATTTGAAAATTATTTAGATGATGATATGGACTTATCTCCAAATAATGACAGTATTAAGACCGAACTTCTGCAAGCAGGTTTTGAACCAAACGAAGTCAACAACGCTTTTGACTGGCTAGAAACATTAGCGGAACAAAGCACCATTAAACCTACTATATCGTCGGCTTTCCGTATTTTTTGCCCACAAGAACAAGCTAAACTTGATATTGAATGTCGTGACCTGTTACTTTTTCTTGAACATAGCGGCATTTTAACGGCCACTACGCGTGAAATCGTGATTGACAGGGTTATGTCTGTCGAAAACAAAACAATAGCTGTAGACGAGCTAAAATGGACTATATTAATGGTTCTACTAAGCCAATCAGATGATGATATTGCCTTCTCAAGAATGGAAGATATTGTTTATGACTTAACCCCTGCCCTTTTACACTAAATCCCTATTTAAATATGAGTAAGAATCTTGTTATTGTAGAGTCACCTGCAAAATGTAAGACGATTGAAAAGTATCTGGGAAAAGATTTTCAGGTTCTAGCGTCTTACGGTCATGTAAGAGACTTAATTCCGAAAGAAGGTGCCGTTGACACCGACAATGATTTCGCCATGAAATACCAAATCATTGAACGAAATCAACGTCATTTACAAGAAATAACCAAAGCGGTAAAAAAAGCCGAAACATTGTACCTCGCAACTGACCCTGATAGAGAGGGGGAAGCTATTTCATGGCATGTATTTGAACACTTAAAAGCTAAAAAATTACTCAAAGACAAAAATGTACAACGTGTCGTTTTCCATGAAATCACCAAAAAAGCCGTCACTGAAGCCATTGCCAACCCGACTGAATTATCCATCACCATGGTTAATGCACAACAAGCACGACGTGCATTAGATTATTTAGTTGGTTTTAACCTGTCACCCTTATTATGGAAAAAAATCCGTAGAGGCTTATCAGCAGGCCGGGTACAAAGCCCTGCTTTACGGATGATTGTTGAGCGTGAACTTGAAATTGAAGCTTTCAAGAAAAAAGAATACTGGACACATACGGCTCAACTTAAAGCACAAGACCAAGCCTTTAAAGCCAAGCTAACCCATTTTGAAGGTAAAAAACTTAGCCAGTTTAGTATCACCGATGAAGATCACGCTGAAAAAGTCAAACACACTTTATTAGCTGCGGCCGATGGACAGCTAGTCGTTGAAAAACTAGAAAAGAAACAACGTAAGCGTAACCCAGCAGCACCGTTCATTACTTCAACATTACAACAAGAAGCTTCTAGAAAGCTGGGGTTCACGACCAAGAAGACCATGATGGTTGCCCAACAGCTTTATGAAGGGATTGAAGTTAATGGTGAAACCTCAGGTTTAATTAGCTATATGCGTACCGACTCGGTTAATCTGTCAGAAGAAGCACTGGGACAGTTACGTGAGCTGATTGCAGAAAAATACGGTAAAGAAAATGTACCTAAAGAGCCGCGATCATTTAAAACTAAATCTAAAAATGCCCAAGAGGCACACGAAGCCATTCGCCCAACTTCTGCCTTTAATTTACCCGACAAAATCAAAAGCAATTTAACCTCCGACCAATTTAAACTGTATGAGTTAATTTGGAAACGAACGGTTGCCTGTCAAATGATTCACGCAACCTTGAATCAGGTTTCAGTTGATTTAAGTTGTGGTAGTAAAGACAATATATTTAGAGCGACGGGCTCAACTATTCATAAGCCAGGCTTTATGGCTGTTTACCTTGAAGGTAAAGATGACAGTAAAGAAGGTGACGATAAAGAAAGCTTTCTACCCCCTATGGAAGAAGGCCGCCCCGTACCTCTTAATGAAATTATTGCCACCCAACATTTTACAGAGCCACCCCCCCGTTTTGGCGAAGCGAGTTTAGTTAAATCCCTTGAAGAACATGGTATTGGTAGACCATCAACATACTCTTCCATTATCTCTACCCTACAAAATAGAGAATACGTCACTTTAGAGAAAAAACGTTTTCACCCTACCGATGTGGGGCGCATTGTAAATAAGTTTTTAACCGAACATTTTACAAAGTATGTTGATTATGATTTTACCGCCAACTTAGAAGATGATTTGGATGCCGTTGCCAGGGGTGAAAAAGAGTGGATCCCCTTAATGCAAGATTTTTGGACTCCTTTCACCAAACTTATTGTTGAAAAAGAAGAAAGCGTCCAGCGTAAAGATGTTACCCAAGAAGCCTTAGATGAAAAGTGCCCTGAATGTGATAAACAGCTTTCAATTAGGCTAGGTCGTAATGGTCGCTTTATAGGCTGTACTGACTATCCAACCTGCTCTTATACACGTAATCTAAATGATGATGGCACTGAAGCTGCCGCACCTGAAATAGTGGAAGGGCGAAGCTGCCCTAAATGTGAATCAGACCTTATTATTAAAACAGGCCGTTATGGTAAGTTTATTGGTTGTAGCAACTACCCTAAATGTAAACACATTGAACCCTTAGAAAAACCATTAGATACTGGGGTTGAGTGCCCACAATGTCATAAAGACAATATTCTTAAACGTAAATCACGCCATGGAAAAGTGTTTTATTCTTGTGCAGGTTATCCAAAATGTGATTATGCCTTATGGAATGCTCCCATAAAAGAAAACTGCCCTGACTGTAATTGGCCGGTACTCACTCTAAAATCGACCAAAAGACGTGGTCCTGAAAAAGTGTGCCCTCAAAAGGAATGCAAATATGCCACGCCTTATGAAGGAGACCCTGAAGACATCAATGGCCCTAAAGCCCCACCTCAAGGTTGATACACTTACCCTCATTCCGTTTTTTATAAAGGGAATGAGGGGAGGGAAAGTAGGAGCGTCCGCCCTCGGCGCGAAAGTAATTGAAGGTTTTAGAGAAAAGAGCATTATTTTAATCGCGCCGGCCAGTGCATGGACAGATATTTGCTCTTGCAATATCTGCATTCACTACATCCATGTAGATTATGCACGTAGGTAGAGCAATGCAGGAGCTATTATCGAGGAGTAATTCCGAGGGAGGGCGCTCCTACGAAGGCTTAATCAAGCGAATATTCTGGGCTATGAATTTAAGGCAGGATAGCTTATAAACTGTGGATAATCTTTTCTGCCCTCCGTGTTTGCCGTATTGATGGTGGGCAAGAAAACTGCCCACCCTACTTTTTTCATGAAGCTCTGCTCCACTTTAAGTTGATCGCTAAAAAGTGTAAAGCCGAGTAGTAAAAGAGGCTCCAGTTCCCCTGAAGTAAAAACCCCACCTTATTACTGCAGGATATCATTTCATGCACATTTCTTACGGTTCACAAATTTCTTTTTTCAGTATGATAAATAACTTACTCGAAATAATTTCTTTCGCATATAACTCTTTTAAAGTATCTGACTTTGTAATATTCAGCAAAGCCTCAGCGGATTGAGCATTCAAGTCATCTAAAAGATCTTTATTTGACATCAACTCATCCTTCATTTGTTGGATATTTTTATTTTTTAACTGGTGATAAATATATATTGCATTTTTTAAAGCCTTAGCATCATCAAAAATTTCAATTAAAGGCGATTTATTTATTAATTCAAGCTCATCAAGCACTTTACTAATAAGTTTATGTTGCGTTCGGTAATAAAGATAGAGTTCTTGAGTTTCACTCAGGGTATCGGATAAAAATAATGGGCGATTAAGAAATTGATTAAGACGGTCAACCCAGCCATCAAAATAAGTATTAAGAGAGCCAATTTGTGGCTTATCCAACTCAACCCGTTCTATTTGTATTTCTATGATTGATAAGTTTTTTTTATAAATACTTTCATTAATCTCATCGCGCCTAAATAATTCTTTTAATTCACTTTTTTGCACAGCCAAGGTATATAGTAACAGCATGTTTTTAGCGACATGGCCTTGGTCTTTACCTTTCTCGCGGCATTGCTGACAAACTTGTTGATACAGACTATCGTATTTAGTGGTCAAGGCTTGAAACTGTGCCTCACTAAGATCCTTATTTTCAGCAAGCTCTTGGGTTTTAACTTTTATGGTTTGATATATAAAAGCCTGACTTTTAAAATAACTCATTTGCTCATGAGGTAATAAAACATCAATTTTTAACCATCGAATCACTTTTCCTATGGTTGTTGCCTTAACCAATAAAGTGAAATATATACTCCCAATAGTAATGGCAGTGATAAATTCTTTAATTGAAAAATCGTAATTCCAATTAGGAAGACTGAGATCATCAGGAATAATCATCACCATAATAACGGCAATAGCACCTCGCAAACTTCCCCACGATAGTAAATGCTGCCAGTTCCTAGGAATATCTTCTTCTGACTTATTCAAATTAGCCAGTCCCATAGAGATATAAACAGAGATAGCTCTCGCGACTGTCACCAATAAAATCATCAATAAAATAGGCAAAATGGCAACATGTATTGAAATGGATAGACTGGCAAATAACAATCCCATTAAAATAAAAACCAAAGAGTTAGCCAAAAAAGCAAAATAACTCCAGAATTTTTCCATGTATTCATCAACGCCTGAAGACATTTTATAACGGCCAAAATTTCCCATTACAATGGAAGATACAAGCGTCGCAATAATTGAGGATAAATGAATAGGGTGTCCATAAATCATCAAATTTTCTGAAAGTAGCTCAGTGAACAAAAAGGTAAAGTGAGCAACTAATAAGGTTAATGTAATCTCTAAATGCTCATTACCTTTCACACATTCAATCAGCTTAGAAAATAACAAGCCCATAAACAGGCCAAAAAAGGCACCGCCTAAAATCATGGTAGAAAATGAAAACACACCTTGTAAAATTGTCTCAGCCCCATGGAACCCATGTTGAATAACACCTAAAATCACTAAGAAAACAGCAAAGGCAGTCCCATCGTTAAATAGGCTTTCTCCTTCAAATATTAAAGTTAGCCGGCGAGGTGCTCCGTAGTCTTTAAATAGTGACAACACGGCAACGGGGTCGGTTGCTGAAATAATAGCCCCAAACAGTAAAGTGACTAAAAGAGGAATATCATATCCCAGTAGCTGAAAACACCAATAACCCACAAAACCAATAAAAAAGGTTGAAATTAACAAACCAACAATCGCCAGCATACTGATAGAGAATTTATTGTCCCTAATATTTCGTATATTTATATTGTAGGCGGATTCAAAAATCAGAATAGGGAGAAAAATAAAAAACAATGACTCAGGTGTCAGCTGAAAAGTGGTGACAAAAGAAAAAAGCTCAATTTTTGATAAAGGGACTAATAAAGAGCCTCCTATCACCAATAAGACGGTATAAGGTATCCGAGTTTTTAGGGATAGAAGGTTAATCCCCAAGGAGAAAAACATTAAAGTAAAAATTGATAGATAAACGTCAAGAGTCATATTTTTCTATGGAGTAAAAGTTTTTATTGTCGATATCAAGAAACAAAGCTAAGCCATATTTCATTCATTAATACAAAACTTACACAGACTTGATAATACTAACATTACCAAACCTTAGGTAACCGGCAGCAAATCCCCCCCACCCTTAGCTCCAGCGCCGCAGCCATTAAGTTATGGGGTATTGTTTCGTAATCAATGGATTACACTGTAAACTGAATTATAACACCATAGGTGGTGTGTAGTAGAGCAACGCAACGCAACAGTAGTTTCCAAGATTTTTGCAAAGCAATAAAACGAAATCCAACAGGCTCAACCAAGCAAATATGCTGGGCTATATTGGTAGTTTATTCTGTGCTAATTCCTTACTGTTATGATCAAAAAATTCTGCGTTACCCAAAAACTACTTTCTATTCTCGGGCAGTTCCTAGGAATCATCCGTAGATTTAGCCAACTCAATTAATTTCTGAAGAGACTTGGAATATTCCTCTTTGCTATCCGCTCTTACCGTAGCATGAGCGACTTTTCGACCTTTTCTTGGTGACTTTGCATACAAGTGATAATGAGCATTAGGAATATTTAACACGCTCTCTATTGTAGGCAGTCCTCCAATAAAATTGACCATCCCAGTATACCCTCGTGCTTTAGTCGACCCCAAAGGCAGATTTAAAATGGCACGCAAATGATTTTCAAACTGGCTGGTTTCTGCCCCTTCAATTGTCCAGTGTCCTGAGTTATGAACCCGAGGGGCAAACTCATTTGCCACAAACGAACCATCGACATCAAACAATTCTAATGCAACAACACCCACATAATCTAAAGCATCAAGCAGTTTAACCACATACGATTCCGCCTGTTGTTGTAGCTTATCACCCACACAACATTCTGCAACACGCAAAATACCTTTTTCATGGATATTTTCAGATAAAGGATAAAATGCAATCTCACCATTAGCTCGACGTGCCGCAATAATAGACACTTCTCGTTGAAAATCGACAAAACCTTCAACCACACAATCAACTCTTTCAACGGCATCCCAGGCTTCAGCTAGCTGCCCCTCAGACTTTAAAAAGACTTGCCCTTTGCCATCATATCCCATCCGTCTACTTTTCAAGATAGCGGGATACTTAATATGCTCCATTGCTTGTCGCAAGTCTTCTAAACTGCCGATTGTAGCATAGTGAGCGGTTGGAATATTAAGCTGGTGAAAGAATTCTTTTTCATGTAAGCGATCTTGAGAAACTGACAGTGCATTCGGTGCAGGGTACACACGCGTATGTTCAGCTAAAAAAGCCGCCACCTCAGCAGGAACATTTTCAAACTCATAGGTCACCACATCGGCTTTTTTAGCAAGCTCTGCCAACAAAGCTTTGTCGGTATAATCACCCTGTAAATGCTCTGCTAAACCAGTCGCACCCGCATGATCACTAGGATCTAAAACAATAAATTCCACATCTAACGGATAACCCGCTAAAGCTATCATTCGTGCCAGTTGACCACCGCCCAGAATACCTACTTTCATTAGCTTACCTCTCTAGGGTCTGGATTTGCATTAACTTTATCCGTTTGATTTTTCCTATAGTCATTCAATGCATCACGGTACTCTGGATGCTTATTAGCAATAATAGCAGCAGCCAATAATGCGGCGTTAATAGCCCCTGCACGTCCTATTGCTAAAGTACCTACTGGAATACCTGCTGGCATTTGTACGATAGATAATAAAGAATCCATTCCATTAAGTGCTTTTGTCTGCACAGGGACACCCAATACAGGAACCACTGTTTTTGCTGAAACCATTCCAGGCAAATGTGCAGCCCCGCCAGCCCCAGCAATAATAACTTCTAGCCCTTTCTGTTCTGCTGTTTCTGCATAGTTAAATAACTTATCAGGGGTTCTATGTGCAGAAACCACTTCTACTTCATGTGGAATATTGAGTTGTTTCAATGTTTCTGCAGCATATTCCATAGTGTTTTCCCAATCAGATGTTGAGCCCATGATAATGCCAATTAATGCGGTCATGCATATCTCCTGCTTATTAAAAACCAGTGTAAACCCTCAAATCTAAAATGATGACAATGCCGAAACAATACACCCACTTTAAATTATGCTGAATGGCAAACCCGTTTTATAATCTTTTAATATTAAAACGCCAATTATCTCATAAACAACAATTTACATCAGTTATGATGTATGGTTTTTTTACTGAACACACCATTCACACCGGTATAAAACAGCTAATGAGCTATTAAAAACTTCTCATAACAAAACGATTAAAGACAGGTATTTTTCTGACTTCCTACCTCTCCACCGCTTCAAAAAATAAAAGTTGTAATA
>JALSLS010000374.1 GCA_026988195.1 Methylomonas sp. | reverse complement strand
AAAAGAAGAGACCTATTTAAATCAAGACCCTGCCGCTATACAAAAAGGGATTTCTTTACCCCCTCTATTAGAGATCATTATTAAAGATATTAAATCTAAAGGAACCTACACAGAGTTCACCGTTGAGGTTTATGGTCAAGGGGGCGGCATAAATAATGTTAATCTTTATCACAATACAAAAGCTATTGCTGGAAAAAACTCTATTTTAAATGAAAAATCCTTTACAAAAGCCCACCGAGAACATCGTTCAATGCAAATGAAAGTAACACCTATAAACGGTGTAAACTCTATAAAAGTTATTGCATCCAATGAAATGGGGATAGAAGGACAAAGCAAGGAAGTGACGTTTAAAATTAGTAAAGCGGATAAAAAACCCACCCTAAAAATCATCACTATTGGTATTAATCAATATAAAGATGCTCAACTAAACCTAGACTATAGTGTTAAAGATGCACAGTCGATTTTGAAACGTCTAAATAACAATGACTTTTCTAAATTTAGTTCTATTGAGAAAAGACAACTCTATAATTCAAGCGCCACTAAACTTGCGATCATGTCCGAACTGATCAACTTAAGTAATGGCGCAGCAAATGATGTACTTGCTATTTACTTTGCTGGCCATGGACTTTCAATTGATGGTGAATGGTACTTTTTACCTTATGAAACGACTCTTCAGCCTGACATGAACTATTTTAAAAGTGTTGGGATTTCCGCATCCGAATTAAGCTCTATTTTTGTTGATTCAAATATACAGCAGATTTTATTAATGGTTGATGCTTGTTATTCAGGTGCCAGTATTGACTCCTTTAGACAATTGCAAAACTCTCAACGGCATTTTAGCCGGGACATGAGTAAATCAGTAGGTATTACAGTTATAACCGCCACAAGAAAAGATCAGAAAGCCGCTGAATTATCAGAGTTAGGGCATGGCCTGTTCACTTATGTATTATCAAAAGGTATGAGTGGTGAAGCCGACTGGTGGCCAAAAAACAACGAAATTAGTGCGCATGAGTTAGTTAAATTTTCAACCGATACAATCCCTGTTTTCTCTAAAAGATTCTTAGGCTCGGCTCAAGAGCCCACTGCCTTTACAATGGGAAAAGATTTTCCTTTATTGACTATAAAAAAATAATTTATCTCTGCCAGTTGAACCGGCTGGCACCCCAAGCCATTAATATGAATAAAACTATCACAGCATAGTAACTATTCAGCTTGTTAATAGGCAATGATGATGTAGGAGCTTCCGCCCTCGGCGCGAAGGTAATTGAAAGTTTTAGAGAAAAGAGCATCATTTTAATCGCGCCGAGGGCGGACACTCCTACAAAACATTGCACTAAAGATGCTGAATAGTTACACTGCATAAATTCTTTTTTCTCAAAAGGTCACCAAGAACTAAAAAGCAAAAGCGTTTAACACTAACCGTAATAAAAACCGTATTTATTTTTAGAAATGGGCCACCAACAACTGCCAAATAGCAGGTATAAAAAAACCCCGATACACGAGGCTTAATTAATACAGTTTTAAATTCTCACGCCTTAGAAGGCTAATCGAGCATTAATACTGCCAGTAATATAATTACTATCTTCTTCATTTATATCATGTTGAATTCTAGCACCTAATGTTAAATCATGACTGATTGGATACTCCGCACCATAGCGCATAAAAGCAATACTATCACGCACTCGTAAACTCGCACCACTCGCTTCACGGTCATAGTATTCATACAACAAACCAGTATAGACGCGTAATTTATCAGTCACTAGATATCCAATTTCACCATCACCAACCCAGATTAATTCATCAAATGAATTATCTCTACCAGCTACCCCAATCTCAGGTGAAGTAATGGTGTGTTTATAGCGCACCCCAATACGAGCTTTTAAAATAAATGAATTGATCACTTTAAAGGCATTAAGATTACCTTCTGTTAAATAATCATGGGTATCTAAATCACTCCCACCATTAACAGCATTAGTATGTGTGTACATATAACCTGCTAAACCTGAAACAAATAAATAATCATTTATTTTATAAGCTGCATACGGTGTAAAACCAACAGTTTCAGAGGTAGAAGTTGTTGTTCCCTGCTCATCTTCAGTATGGGCATAAGCTAAAGAAGCCCCAAAAAATGCATTACCCACTGCCTTATCAAAACCTGCAGTGAATTGATAAATATCAGTATCAACGTGAGGACCTTGCTCTTCAGAAATTTGCGTTAAATTACTGTTTCCCCAAAAAGACAATTTAGAATTTTTATCAGAAGAGGCCGCCATTTTGTTATCAGTACTTGCTGAATCTATACCCCAAAGCTCAGGAGCTGCAAATAGTATGTGTTGCAAGGTAATTACTGCATGAGTTCTGTTACGTTGTGAAGCAGCGGAGCTATCGGCAACAGCACTCTCGGCAGCTGTACAGACAACATCAGGAAAACCTGATATTTGTGATGGTACAAGTTTATGCCCTAACCCAGCTGCTGTACAATCAGCTGGCGTACTAACTGTACTACCAACTTGAACAGCCATAGCTACCGTGCTTACTATAACCAGCGAAACAAACGTTACACATACACTTTTAAATTTCATATACTTCCCCTATACTTTGACCGCTAGTGTAGCATAAAAACAAACACTGTTGTTTTTATGTTACTTTTCGGATTAAATATATTAGGCTTTCGTAGGATTTTTATTGCTGAGGAGACGATTTCAAGAGGCGAAGCACATAGGTGTCAATATGTCGCCTGCCCCCTCCTACTCCATAAGCTTTAACATTCTCGGCCAACCCTCTTGCCAACAGCAAACATGATCTTTACCAGCCATCTCAAAAAATTTTGCATTTTTTTGGCTATCTGCATATTCTTTAATAATAAATAAAGGGACAACCTCATCATCTTTACCCGCAAAATGAATTTGCTTAATACTCACATCCAAAGCAACCTGACCTGTAGGATTTAAAGAATCTTTTAATGCAGAGTAGCCATGAAATTCACTCCATCTAGCAACATCTAGATTTGCAGCCACGGTCACAACCGTTGATATATTATTTATTTTACCTGCCATTAATATCGCTATAGTCCCTCCACCACTGTACCCAATGAGAACAATTTCTTTAAAATTATGCGCCCCTAGCCATTTGTTTAAAGCGTGAGCCATGCTATCAATAACTTGTTTAGAATAACGATGCGATGTCCAATATTTACTATCACATTCCATAGCCTGATTAAACCCATAATAACAAGGACGACCAAGTAAGATAGAAGGCATCTTGTCCTGATTCATTAAGTTTAAAATCAAAGGGTTTCTAGCACTTGGGTCATCAGCTATCCAACGGTTTCTTTCCCAAGGCGTACCATCACCGTCTAAATAGACATGTAAAATTTCACCATCGCTTATATTTTTAGATAAAAACACCCTATGCTGAAATTGTGCAGAATCAACCTTTTCAGATTTAAACCCCAAGTCTAATGCATGCTGATTAAACCGTTGTGCAGGCGTTGCACAAGCTACTAACGAAATTAGAATAATTACAATAAAGAGCCGTCTCATTTAATTTCTGCCTGCATATAATCAAACTCATATTTTTTATCACCAAGGCACAAATATCATTTTTATTCGGATTCCTTACAATCTGATAGTTCGATCAAATACCTCTATTCCTGAACCACGCACGATTTATACTGCCTTCCCCAGAGCATACAGTTCCATCTAGCCATCTAGTTATTGTGGTTGATAAACCTTGGGATGGAAAGTAAAAAGGTGGGCAAAAGAACCCGCCCACCCTACCTGATACAATTTTAGTCAAACTCAACATCTTGATAAATTTCTGCTAGGGTTAAATTTAGCGCTACAGAATCAAAACTAAATTTATCTGTTTCTTGAGTAAACAGGGTTAACTCCCAGGCTTGAGATCGACTATAAATTTCTACGCGCTGACAGTCTTGAGCCACTAGTACATAGTCTTGCAAGCTTTCTAATTTACGATAGTTATAAAATTTTTCTGCGCGGTCTTTACGCTCAGTTGAATCCGAAAGGACTTCTATAATGAGTTTTGGCTCGCTGTTGAAATGGACGTTATTGGCCTTTTCGCAACTTACATGCAGGTCTGGGTAATAAAAGAAGTCATCTGTTGCGGTCTGGATCCCAACTTTCATATCTGAGCCAAATACTCGACAGGGTTTACCTCGTAAATGATTGTATAAAATAGCAGCCAAATTCATACTGACCAGATTGTGCGCTCGCTTCGCACCCACCATGGAATAAACATCACCATTAATGTATTCATGCTTTATCTCACTGATTAATTCACCTTCCAAGTAATCAGTAACACTAATATTTAACTGTTCTGCTGTCGATTTCATTTTGATAACCTCCTCATTCCCTTAATATACTGGGTATATTAGTATTACATTATTATGTCCCTGCTTATTGGCTACCAAACAAATAGAACCCATAGGATGTGCTGAGGAACGAAGCGCATCAATAGCCGTTGATGCGCCTCCTACGTCGGCACATCCTATCAATAGGGCATCCATAAACTAGGAAGGGAAAGTTCGTATAAAACAGCTAATTTCGATAGCCTAAGGCAGCACTCACCCTGACTCTATATTTTAACTAAAACTTCACCGCGCCCCGTCTCTGCCATATCACCGCCATAACGCTGAACACGATTAAATCTTGCTGATTCTTTAGCAAATTTAGAATTTAAGTTTTTAAATGAAGCAAATAATATAGGTAAAAATGCTAGCGTATGCGAACCACAATCATTAAAAGTAGCTGATAATTGAGGCTGATTCCATAGCAATAAGGTTCCCCTACGCATGGCATAACCTAAATAACGTCCTGTTGTACCCATTACCGCAATTGTACCCGCTACCATTCTTGAGCCACAGTAATCACCGGCATTACCTTCAATCAATAGCGTACCTCTACGCATATGATCGCCAGCACGCTCACCAGCATTGCCTTTGACTAAAACCGTACCGCCTCTCATACCTTGCTTGTTCCCTGGTAGAGCTGCAGCTAATAAATCGCCAGCATTGCCTTTAATTTCTAGGTAGCCATTTTTCATTTCACAAGCGGCATAAATGCCCGCATTGCCATCAACTTTAATGCTACCCGATTTCATTTCTAAACCTAGATAAGCCCCTACATCACCCATTACAGTGATAGAGCCGCCCTCTAACTGCTTACCGATAAAGTCTAACTTTGAAAAGCTGCCTTCAATCACGATGTTTTGAGTGTCATCCCCGTTTATACGAAATAACTCATCAACACGAATCTTGCTTTTTCCATTCTGTAATTCAATCGCTGCAATTTCTGTTGGAATCATTCCTGCTAGCTTATTACAAACCAGCGGTGACATATCAACACGCTGGTCTAAGCGACGCTTCATTTTAAATGTTAATGCACTCATGCCATAATCTCCCTTAAATGAAAGTGGAATGGCCCTAATTTACCGCCATAATTTCCTGCGCTAATTCTTTGGATGCCATTTTCTGCACCTAAGTCACACACCGCTTGAATACCGACACGCATGGCTTTATCAATATCTTCTTTGGTTAAACCATCAATCACAATTTCCATCACTGATTCGCAATCAGCGGGTAATTCAGTTTTGGTCATGCCTTTTAAGGTGGGACAAAAAGCATCATTACTAGATGCGCCTAATGCAGGATATTTTGAGCCAACTTTAGAACCGGATCTAACTACTCCACCAGGAAATGGCATAATCACATTAGGAATTTTACGCATTTCTTCAATAGCGGCTTCACAGGCTGCTAATGCTTGTGGTTGTGATTTGGCTAATACTAAAAAGTTACCGCCACCTACTGCTTCAACACGGCCTGTAGTTTCTTCGGTTAAAAACTCACCATCCATCACCGGAATACGCCAATAACGTTTTCCTGCTATTTTTTTAGCAATTTGAAAGCCATCCCCAAAATAACGCAGGTTTTTACCTAAAGGAATTTGTACCCCTTCATCAATCCCTGCAAACAAAGCAGAAGTCGGTGAAGTTAATACACACTGCCCTGCTCTGGTTTCTAATTGCTTAGCCAGACTTTTTCCACCCATAGCAAAAATTAGAACGGATACACCTGGGCGACCATCAGGTGTTTCTGATGGCTCTAAAACTTTTTCTATACCTGCCTCACAACCACAGGCAATTACAGAAGTTGCAAAGCCTGTCATCGCTTGTGCAGAAATCATCGCCCATTTTTCATTTTGAGCGGTGATAATCGCTCGCGTGGCTTTCATCCCAAAAGCTTCGGCGAAAGTCTCATCAATTGTTACCCCATTGATAATCATACTTTTCCCCCGACTGTTGGATGCACCGTTATACTGCCGCGCCCATCTTCGGTAATTTCATCATCACTAATAGCAAAGTTACCCATCTTCATGGTCATATATTTATCAAAGTATTTTTTCAGATCTTTTTCGACTGATTTATCATATTCAGGTCTAACCACATGGGTTGTCCCCCAAACAGTTTTAACCACCTCTCCGTCTTTAACAACCAGCTCACCATCTTTAAACACATAGTCTGGTTTTTCAAACATTTTTTCACGATTTTCATTTTCTGTGTAAACCGTAATATCAGCCCAACTATCTTTACCTAAAGATCCTCGCCCTACTAGACCAGTAATTTTGGCTGCGCCCGCTCGGGTTAAAATAGCAATTTCCTGCATAGTATATTCACGATCAATTGAACCCAAAGTAGACATTTTTTGTGCCTCTGGGTGAATGGTCGACAACATATCGTTACGGAAACTTTTATCCATTAATAAGCGTATTAAATGCGGATAAGAGCTAAAGGGCGCACCATTGGGGTGATCCGTGGTTAAAAAGATACGCCATGGATCTTTAACTAATAAGAATATTTCTAAGCCAATCGCCCATTGCAGTGCATTAACAAAATTTTGATCACGATATTTAAAGGGAACCAAGCCACAGCCAGCATCACACTCAATATCCATGCACACCCATTTATTAGGGTTGGCATAACCATGGTTAGCATATTGACGCATATTATCGCCTGATGCGGTAATGGTTTGACCAAACATGATCTGCCCAACATCAACGGACATATTTTTATGTTTATTGATTGATTCTGCAATTTGCGCTGCACCGGAAGAAAACTTAAAGTCTCCTTCTGTCCCATAACTATGAAATTGTACATGGGTTAAATGCATCGGTAAGCCATCGACACCCGCGATTGAATCCAGTGTAGTTTGAATATTGCCAGGCACACCTAAGTTACTACCGTGAACATGTAAAGGGTGCTTAACCCCTAATTCTTTAACCGCGGTTGCCAATGATTTTAAAATATCTCTAGGGGTTACATTGTAGTGTCTATTTTTTTCATCCAGATCTAACTGCCGCTGATTGAATTTAAAAGCACTAATGCCCCCAGGATTTACCACTTTAATTCCAACACATTGTGTTG
The DNA here is from genome assembly GCA_026988195.1 of Methylomonas sp. Classification (GTDB taxonomy): domain Bacteria; phylum Pseudomonadota; class Gammaproteobacteria; order Methylococcales; family Methylomonadaceae; genus QPIN01. The sequence continues at coordinate 2,316 of JALSLS010000374.1, read as the reverse complement.
CTCGAAGTGTCCAAGCTACATAGTCATTTATCGCCTGTTGATCTTTTTTCGCCGTCATCATCCGCAAAAAATAATCATCACTCCCCAGCATGGCATAGCCACCTTTATCCAGCATCGGCACATCACCCATTTCCATATGCGCTTGCCTAGCATTAACCGGTAATACTGCAGGTTCAAAGGCTGCGGTGTAACCCATTTCTGCATAGCGATAGCCTGTAATAAATGTACTCGGCATGGCATGACCCGTTCCTGCCCGCTTAATGTCCGTATGAGAAACAGCATCAATCCGATGATTTTCTGGCATTAACATTCGAGCAATATTACCTTTACCCCCCCCAATATGAGTATGTAAATCAATCGCACCAGCCATCACCACTTTACCGGTGATATTGTATTCTTTGTCAGGCTCTACATTTCTTGGCTTATTTACAATTTTGCCATCTTTAATATAGATGTCTTTTTTCTTGCCATTCACCTTGTTGGCTGGGTCGTAGACAATGCCACCCGTTAATTTTGTTAACATGCTTATATCACCAATGCTTGTTCAATCGCTGTCAATACGTCTGCCGTTGTTGGCAGCCCTGAATCTCTTAATTTTTTTAATCGTATTGCCACCACGTTATCCGAGCGATAAGCATGTCCAGCATGATCAATCCCTGGTGTCCCTACCGGAATAAACACTTCAGGCTCCTCTTCAAATATCATTCCCGAACGAGCAACAACAATGGTTGGGATTTTTCCACCATGTGGCGGAACAGCACTAGTATTAAAGGATTGAACCCATAAAAAAGCATCCACTTCACCATTAGCAAACATGGCATTTATATCGTATAAAAAGGGATCATATTCTGGAAAGTCACTAGAAAAACGCATTCTGGCTGGATAGCCTGTCTGCCAACCACACACTTGGTTTGCTGTTTGATCACCGTCTTTTCCCCCTAAAGGAAAACCAGAACATCTAACGCCTGAAGCATTAACATCTTTAACTAATTCACAAATGGTTTGTACCGTTAACTCGGCTTGAGGGAAGTCTAAAGCACCAGCTGCCCATGTCACCACCCCATAAGTTGCGGCTTTTAACTTATCTGCAATTTCTTGTAAATCAGCAACCGCTATTCCAGCGACTTGCTTAGCAAAAACAGGGTTGTCTTTAATTAAAGCTTTTAAAACAGCAGTGACTTCAGGCAAATCAGTATCAGCACATTCTAAAACCTGCGCCTTGGTTTTATTGGGTGAGGTTGAAGCATCACCTGAAGGTGCGGTACCAATATAGATCACTTCACGTGCGCTGGTATCATCCATAAACATGGACTCTTTATTCCATAAATAACGCTCATAAAATCTTGGAGAAAAAACTTCTAAATCGCAGCCAAAGACAATAAACAAATCACAACGATTTTTAATTTCAGCTAAGGTGGTATTCATCCAGCCTGAATCTTGCATGGCTAAAAAGTTACGTTTAGCCCCTGTAAAATTCATATTATCAACCACCGCGCCATTACGATCGGCTAATGCCATTAATGCACGCATACCGTTTACGTCAGTTGCACAGCCGCCAATAACAGGCTGATTAGCCGTTTTTAACAACTTTGCAGCATTTCTAACTGCCACAGCAAGAGATACTTCTTCACCCTTTACCCTAGGGCTAGTATCGGTTATCGCTTGCTCAAAAGCAGGTGTATTTATCACACATCCATTTTCAACGACTTTAATTGATATGCCATCAGCCTGAATTACCAGGTCATCTGTGCCTATCCCGCAAAATGGGCTGGGTACTTCCGTTATTTTTGTCACAAGCCTTACCTCTGCTTTCAGTTTAATCTTCAACCTAAGCCCATATTTAAATATAGGTTTAAACCCAATTTGAGCGCCCTACTGTACACACTCTTCAAATCTTTTTAGAATAGCATTATTACACTATTTAATTCAAGTTAATGCCAGCACCCAAACTTGTTTAACACTATCTATTCAGCTTATGAGTAGGCAATGATAATGTAGGAGCGTCCGCCCTCGGCGCGAAGATAATAGGAAGTTTCAGAGAAAAAGCATTATTTTAATCGCGCCGACTAGGAGGCTGTCCGAGAACAAAAGCTTTTGAAAATAAAATCAATATATAGTGGTTAAAAGTAAATTTATACCACTATATATGGTAGTCCGCTGACTCGAATGTTAGTTCTCGGACAGCCTCCTAGTGCATAGACAGATATTTGCTACAGCAATATCTGCATGTAGATTATGCACGTAGGTAGGCAGCGAAGCGGTGTGTTAAGGGCGGGCGTAGCTAAGAAGCATTTCACAAAATAATACAACAGCTAT
>JALSLS010000373.1 GCA_026988195.1 Methylomonas sp. | reverse complement strand
AAATTTTCCAGATTCAATTTTAGAAAAATCCAGAATGTTATTGATAATGCCTAGTAGTGATTCGGCTGAACGATAAGCCGTTTTTGCTAATCTTTTTTGGTGGGCGTTTAGAGTGGTATTCAGCAGTAACTCTGTCATTCCAAGAACCCCATTCATTGGGGTGCGTATTTCATGACTCATGGTAGCGAGAAACTCGCTTTTGGCTTGGCTTGCGGCCTGAGCCTCATCAGTTTTCTTCTGTAAAGCTTTGGTTCTTGCCTGTACTTGTTGTTCTAGTGTCTCTTTTTGCTGGTTAAGTGCCTGGTTTCGGCTGTTTATTTGTTCAAGCATATCGTTAAAAGCCCTGCCTAATTGACCTATTTCATCGGTTGAGGTGATGGCCGCTCTTTGTTGGTAGTTACCTGAATGTTTAATATCTTCACTAATAGTGACTAACTCTAAAATGGGGTCAGAAAGTCTTTTAGCAACTTTTTCTAAAAACCAGAAAATAAGGAGAGCAGCAAAAGCCAGTCCTAATAAGGCGAAACCCAGCTCTTTCAATAAGCGGTGATAAATAGCATCAAGACTGATGATTATAACGATATGCCCGTAATCTGTGTTCTTAAAAATTAAAGGTTTACAGACCTGCATAAATTTTAGGCTAAATTTGTTGGATTCACAGTTCGTGATCAGGTTTTTAGGAATAGCCCATTCCCCTTTACGTAAATAAGATGCGAAAGGTTGTTGATTTGTTTTACTAACAGCAGCATAAATAACATTTTTATGGGCTTTTAGGGTTTCTAGGGTTTGCTGGGCATCGGCATGATTATCAAAAATCAGTGCAGGGGTAATCGCGAGAGAAGTGACTTCTGTTAGTGCATTTAGCTCGTGTTGCAAGATTTGTTTGTTAGAGAGTACGGTATTAATCATCAGCAAACTACCCGCAATCAATAGCATTAATAGCAGGCTCATACTAATGAGGAATTTTAATTTGTTTTTGATAGAGGCGTTATATAAACGGTTCATATGTTGTATTGCATTATTCAAGTAAAACCTGTGCTAATGTTCTGAAGCTGTATCTACAATTTTTGCTAGGTTCAAAAGCCTAGAGCTAATGATGAGGCCAGAGTGTTTAACTATAGCTAAGTTTATCGATAATTGAATTTTCCCGATGATTTTTTCAAGGCTGACCATGCCACCTGCTTGTAGGAATTCTATATTTTCCCCTATGGTTAATATAGGTTTGTATTTTAAATCAACTAGCAAAGGAATAAGTTTGTTTTGTTCAAGTTCACTTATATAGAGTAATTGACATTGCTCTAGGTTGCGTAGCCTTGAAATATTGATAACTTTAATGGAGCTGTTATTAAGCTTTTTTTTGTTTAGAAAGTCAAAAGATTGTTGAACGACATTGTCACCATAAACGCATAATTTAAAAGTATTTGTGGTCTGTTTAAAAGCATGCTTGGGCCAGGTGGTAAAACGGGCTACATTAAAGGTTAACACAGCTAAAACGGCTTGCTTTTCAACAGATCGAGACCATGCTTGGCTTATATTGCTCAAGCAAAGTAACAAGCAAAGGGCAAGGGCAAAGGCAAAGGGTCTTTGGTGGCTTGATATATTATTAACGGACAATTAAAAACTCCATGTTAATTTTCCATACATGCCTCGATCTATCTCTGTTGAGGTTGTTAGTAGCTCTTGGCTATGTTCAAGATGTTTTTCAGCGAGTAGGTTCTGACCAACTAATGATAATTCAATGCTGCTTACGGGGCGCCAAGCTAGGCGTATATCCATGGAAACATAAGCCTTGATATGGGTAATGCCAAAAGCAGTGGAGGAAGTGTTTTTATCTATATAGCGAAAGAATAGGTCTAGGTTAATATCTTTTCTGGGGGATAATGCACTATGGATAGATATTTGTTGTTGAGGTGTTAAACCTAGCTGATCAACTGCATCACTTTGAGCGTATTCGGTTTTTAATAGACTATAATTAGCATCCCAGCGCCACCAATCTAACATTTGCCAGACAGCGGCAATTTCAAACCCATAAGAGTGGCCACTAAAGTGGTTGCTAACTATGTGAGGTTGAGATATGGGCATCGTCAGTGTATCTGGAGTGCCCTTTTCTCCAGACCTTAAATTGCTATATTGGTTATAAAAGCTGGTAAAGTCAATTGATAGATCTTTGAACATAGTTGTTCGATAGCCTATTTCATAACTTATAACTTCTTCAGAGGAAAATTGAGCATTTTTTGTAAGCGTAAATGCAATGGGTACTCCTAAAGATGGGTGAGAGCCTACGGCTTGTACTATATTTATTGTGTGCTCTAACCGTGAAGGTGTTCTTACTGCTCTTGATGCGGCACTCCATAATCGATGTTTTGGGTGGGGTGCCCACATAAGTCGAGCGGTTGGTTGTGCTTCAAAGCCACTGTAATTATTATGTTCAAATTTAGATCCCAGAGTGAACCATAAAACATTATTAATAAGTGTTATTTCATCTTGTATAAAAGTGCTAAACAGGTGATCAATGCGGCTGTTTGGGGTTGCCGTAATAATAGAGCTTGTGCGCAAATCATCATGGTTTAAGCGATACCCCATGCCCCAAATTACATCATTCCAGTCAAATGGTGAAAAATGATGATGAAAATCAATGTCTATGACTTGACGAGTATCCTTTAGATAAACTTCGTCTCGTTCATAAAAGTCATAATACAATTGTAATGAGTAGTCAGATGTAGATGAGAAGTTGTGTTGCTGCTTAATTAAAAAATTCCCACCAAAGGTATTGATGGATTCATCAAATTGATTAATATAAGGGGCTGACAGCTGGGCGAGGGTGGTCTTTTGGTTGATGATACTACGATAAGCATCGCCTTGAATAGTAAGGTTGTCTTTTGCTGTCAGTTGAGAGTCGACTCTAAAGCCCCCTTGCACTTTATCCCAGTCATCCCCAGCATTACCCCCTTGTTCGTGGGTATTGCTGTCCCGAGTAAAACCCTTTATATAAGCTCGTGCAGTCGAGTTGGTATTTAATTTGCCTCCATAGCGAAAGCCGCCAAAGCCCTGTTCTTCAGTGCCTCCGCCAACGGCTAGTAATCCGCCTTGGGTGTCGGATGAATGTTTAGTAATAATGTTGATGACGCCATTAACGGCATTGGCTCCCCATAATGTCGCGCCAGGCCCACGAATGACTTCAATACGCTCAATATCTTCGAGTAAAACGTCTTGGTTTTCCCAGTAAACCCCTGAAAAAGAAGTGGTGTAAATGCTACGACCATCTATTAAAACTAGAAGCTTATTGGAAAAACGACCATTAAAACCTCGAGAGCTGATTGCCCATTTGTTTGAATCTATTCGGGCAACATTTAACCCCGGCGCTAATCGAAGGGCTTCTGGGATACTGGTGGCGCCCACTCTATTAATATCATCTTGAGTAATGACATAAATAGCGGCAGGGGAGTCATTGAGTGACTTTGCTTTTTTGGAAACAGAAATAACCTCTATATTTAATAAATCTTCTACGCTGAGATCAATTAATTCACTATGATCAGAGTGAACGCTGGTGCTGTATATCGTTAAGCTTAAAAAATAAATTAATAAGAGTTTTAGCGTGTTGTTTTTAATGTGCATGTATCTATTATCAAGCTAGTAATGGGTAGATTTTGTAGGTCTAGAGTTTAAGAATAGCTGTTTCTTGTTAGATGCTAACTTATTAATCTTGATTTGTATAATTAAAGAACAAAGATTGAGCTGTTTTTTAGTTGATTTTATGTTTGTTAATACTCATTAATACCCTTTTTATGAACTGATAAAATTTGACTTTGGAGCTTCTAGAAGTACAATGGTCGGTTAATTTGTGTTCAGGTTTTAGCCTGGAGCTAATCTTCAAGTACCGACAAGGTGCTTTAAATTGAAAAAAATTTAGGTATTTAAATGAGTCATACGTTATATGAAGCCAATGTACAACGCGTTCAACGTTGTGAACTAGCTGTTCCTGGGTCAAGCCCTAGCATGTTTGAAAAAGCAATGAAAAGCGGTGTCGACTTCATTTTCTTAGATCTTGAAGATGCGGTTGCTCCAGATGATAAATTGCAAGCACGTAAAAATGTTATTGAAGCGATTAATGATATGGATTGGGCTGGCCATGGTGTAACTGTTTCTGTACGGATTAATGGTTTAGATACTCAATACATGGTTCGTGATGTTGTTGATTTAATGGAGCAATGTGGTGATAAATTAAACACTATATTAATTCCTAAAGTTGGTGTTTACGCTGATGTCTACATGGTTGAAGCTATGGTAAATCAGTTGGAAATGCAGCAAGGTTTAAAGAATAGAATTGGTATTGAATGTTTGATTGAAACAGCATTGGGTATGGCCAATGTTGAAGATATTGCTAAGCAAGGTGCATTAGGTGGCCGTCTGGAAGCCTTACATTTTGGTGTAGCTGATTATGCGGCAAGTAACCGTGCAAGAACAACTAACATCGGTGGTTTAAACGAAAACTATCCAGGTGATCAGTGGCATGCGGCGATTAGTCGTATGACTGTGGCTTGTCGTGCTTACGGCTTGCGTCCAATTGATGGGCCTTTTGGCGACATTAAAGATCCTGAAGGTTATAAGTTGGCCGCTAAACGTGCTGCCGCATTAGGTTGTGAAGGTAAATGGGCGATTCATCCATCACAAGTTGAATTGGCTAATGAAGTCTTTACTCCGCCAGCAGCTGAAATTGATAAAGCACACCGTATTTTAGCGGCATTAAAAGAAGCAGCAGCTCAAGGTAAAGGTGCTGCAGCATTAGATGGACGATTGATTGATGCCGCTTCAGAAAAAATGGCATCAAATGTGGTAAAAGCTGCTGAAGCGATTGCTGCAAAATTGAAATAAATAACTGGGGAGCAAGCTTTATAGCCTGCTAAGGAGCTTCACTCATCGTTCGCTCCAGCGTCACTGCCATTAAGTTAAGGTAGCAGGTAGGATGTGCTGAGGAACGAAGCGCATCGTTTATAGCTGGTGCGCTTCCTGTCGTCAGCACATCCTACAGCAAATCACTTAACTTAATGACAGTGACGCAGAGCGTGGGAACTATTTTGGAAATGCAGGCTAAAGCCTGCGCCCCAGTACTTAAGTTACATTAACAAAAGGTAAACACAGATGAATCATTTTAATCTGTTATATGAAAAACGTAAGGGCTTTATGCACCTTGCGAAAACTTTTTTAGTTTAGAACAAATTTTAACAATTTAAATAGGAATATTATGGATATTCATGAGTATCAGGCAAAAGAAATTTTGGCTGGGTATGGCGTAAGAGTCGCCGATGGTGGGTTGGCTTATAGCCCAGAAGATGCAGTACAACGTGCAAGAGAAATTGGGGGTGAGGTTTGGGCGGTTAAAGCACAAATTCATTCGGGTGCACGGGGTAAAGCGGGTGGCGTTAAAATCTGTAAATCTTATGAAGAAGTAGAGGCAGCTGCTGAATCCATGTTGGGTAAGCGTTTGGTGACTCACCAAACAGGGCCTGAAGGTAAAGTCTGTTTAAGATTGTATATTGAAGCAGGAACGAATATTGCTAAAGAACTCTATTTTAGTTTGCTAGTTGATCGTGCTCATGAAAGCATCATCATGGTGGGTTCTACTGAAGGTGGAATGGATATTGAAGATGTTGCCGAGAATAACCCAGAAAAAATCAAAAAAATTCAAATAGACCCTGCGGTTGGTTTATTAGATTTTCAAGCGAGAGAAATGGCTTTTTCTTTAGGCCTAGAGCCCACTCAAATTAGCCCTGCCGTTAAATTAATTACCGGTTGTTACCGTGCCATGCGTGATTTAGATGCCAATATGATTGAAATCAACCCACTTATTGTAACGGGTGGAAGTGGCAAGTTGATGATTATGGATGCCAAAATGGGCTTTGATGATAATGCCTTATTTCGTCGTCAAAAAGTGGCTGAACTGCGTGATAAAACTCAAGAAGATCAACGTGAGATGGCTGCTGCAGATCGTGGTTTAAGTTATGTCGGTTTAGATGGCGATATTGGTTGTATGATCAATGGTGCAGGTCTAGCTATGGCAACTATGGATATGATTAAGCTAGCAGGTGGAGAGCCCGCTAACTTTTTAGATGTTGGTGGTGGTGCTTCTGCAGAACGTACAGAAAAAGCATTCCGTTTAGTACTGGCTGACGAAGGTGTAAAAGCCATGTTAGTGAATATCTTTGCTGGGATTAATCGCTGTGATTGGATTGCTGAAGGCGTGGTTCAAGCGGTTCGTAAAATTGATATGAAAATTCCGCTTATTGTACGTTTGTCAGGTACCAATGTAGAAGCAGGTAGAAAAATCATTGCAGAAAGTGGTTTACCTATTATTACTGCAACAACATTGGCTGAGGCGGCTGAAAAAGCGGTTCAGGCACGTAACGAACAAGTTGCTAAAGAAGCAGAGGTGGCCGCATAATGTCTATTTTAATTAATAAAGAAACACGTATGATTGTGCAGGGATTTACTGGAAAAATTGGTAGTTTCCATGCACAAGATATGATTAATTACGGTTCAACCGTTGTTGGTGGTATTACCCCAGGAAAAGGTGGGCAGACACATTTAGATCGTCCTGTATTTAATACTGTGCGTGAAGCTGTAGAGCAAGAAGGTGCTGAAGCCAGTATTATTTTTGTGCCACCTGCGTTTGCAGCTGATTCTATTATGGAAGCCGCTGAAGCAGGTATTAAATTTTGTGTATCTATTACTGATGGTATTCCTACTCAGGATATGATGAAAGTTAAGCAATTCCTGCGTAAATTCCCTAAGAAAGATCGGATGGTTTTAACCGGGCCAAACTGTGCAGGCACAATTAGCCCAGAGCAGTCTATGTTAGGTATTATGCCAGGACATATTTATAAAAAAGGTGTTGTTGGTGTCGTTGGGCGTTCTGGTACTTTAGGTTATGAAGCCGCTGATCAAATGAGAGAGTTAGGTATTGGGATTTCAACTTCAGTAGGTATTGGTGGTGATCCAATCAACGGTAGTTCACATCGTGATATCTTTGAAAAATTTGAACAAGATGAAGAAACTAAATTAGTGTTAATGATTGGTGAAATTGGTGGTTCTCAAGAAGTTGAGGCGGGTGTTTATGCCGCTAAGCATATGAGCAAACCTGTTGTTGCTTATATCGCTGGTTTAACTGCACCTAAGGGTCGTACAATGGGACATGCAGGCGCGATTATTTCATCTGCTGGTGAATCAGCGGCTGAAAAAGTGGAAATGTTACAAGATTTAGGCGTAACCATTGCACCAACACCTTCTGCAATGGGTGAAACTATTGCTAAAGTGTTAGCTAAAACATAAGAGTTTATAAAACTTAAAATAAAACCGTATTCAGCCTTGTTCTGAATGCGGTTTTTTTATGTCTGTAAGTTTTGTAAACTATTGACTTGTTAGATTTTAAAAGAATATATCATGTTTGTTTATTCCATACCTATTTTGTGGCTCCATATGCAGTTTGGAACTATCTCAGAATATATATTTACCATCGTTTTCTTTTTAGGATTGTTAACTATAGCGACCCCCTTTAATTCATTTTATAGAGATACAGAATGGGGACGAGTCTCTGAATTAACCCTATATCGATATTTATTTGACTCTTGGATTGGACAGGTAAAGTTATGGTTGGTTTTTTGGCCTTTTTTTATTCTACTCAATAGTACATTGTTTATGGTTGATAGTTTGGCACGAGAAGGTGAATTTACAGTATCTAGCTGGGATGCAATGCATTTAATATTATTTACCCCTATCATATTTTGGACGGTCGCTGTATGGCGAAATGCCTTAAATACAAGTATTAGATTTTGGGCTGTATTGGCGCGTTTTATGACCTTAGCTGTATTTTTTGAATATGGGTTAAAGTTAGTTATTCGTATGGATTACCCTCGGATATTTTTTCAGTGTCAGGAAGCAGTGTTGGATTATTCAGCCTGTTTTTAACTCTGGGGATAAATTAAGGAACGTGCATGAAACACTTAGGTAACTGGCAATAAATAACCTACCCAGATTGCGCAGATTTTTTGTTTCTGCTCAAGCTATCTCAAGAGGCGCATAGCCAGCTACGAAACGATTGAGATGGTTTGAGCAGGGACAAAAAAGCCAACAAGGTGGGTGGGTTATTTGTTGCCGGTTGCCTTAACGATTTCTAACTTGTCTTTTTGCTCCAGATGGAATGATCTCATTCGTTGCGTAGCTTGCTATGCGCCTCATGAGATCATTCCATCTGGAACAAAAATCCTACGTTATCATTTCGGGAAGTTATTCCATACACGTTCCTAAGCTTTTGTAGCCTTGATGAAACAAAGTGGAATCAAGGTTTGTCTAAATTTTCCCTTGATTTCGTTTCACTTCATCAAGGCTACATGATTTTTATTCTGTTTAAGTTGTGGTTAATTATAGGCAGAATGTTTTTGATACAAAAGAGTTATAATGCCAATAAATAAAATATTAATTTAAACAAGGTTTATCAATATGAGTGACTTTAAAAGTAAATCAAACTGTTTTTTGTCTGTAATGTCTTTGACTGCTGTTGTGTTTCTTTCAGCTTGTTCTGATGATAATGACAGCACAAAAAAAACTAAAGCTGTTACTAAAGAGGCTAAAGTAGCAACAACGATTGTTGGTAACAGCAAAAATATGACGGCTAATAAAATTGACGACAAACAAAATTATAAGCAAATGTCTAAGCCTGTTGATAAAGCTAACTGGGTAGAGAAAGGCAAGTTTAAAAAAGAATTTACTAAAGATTGTATTGCAAGAGAAGTCGCTATTGCTGGCGGTAAAGTTGACCTTGCCTATGTAGAAAAAACATGTGCTTGTATTGCAGACTATATGGATAATCATTTAACCGACCAAGAAGCAGATGAGTATTTAAAGGAAGATAACCATGTTCGCTCATTTCAAATACGTTATGATGCTGGGGCTTATGAATGTGTGCAAGGGTCTCAAAAAGAAGTTGAGCCAAAAATCACTCGTTTTCAGTAGTACATCCGTAACTACTCAGCAGCTTAGTTAAGTGCTTGGTAGGAGTGCCCGCCCTCGGCGCGATTAAAAAAATGCTCTTTCTCTGAAACTTTCAATTATCTTCGCGCCGAGGGCGGGCGCTCCTACATCATCATTATTTAGTCACAAGCTGAATAGGTACTACAATCAATAGAAAATAGTTTATGTCGATTAAAGTCTTAGTCGTTTTTGTATTTTTGGTCAGTTTTTTATCGAGTTGCTCAATTAATAATGTACAGCAAACGACTGTATCAAAGAAAGAACAGTTTGAACAGGCGTTTGCTGAACGCTGTGTTGAAAAAGAAGTTAGGAACTCTATCAATAAAGACAATGATAGATTAAGGTTTGCTAAGCCGTGTTCTTGTATTGCTAAAAGAATTGCCAGTCGCTTAGCTGAAAGAGACATGGATAAGTTTTTACTTGAGCATAAAATTACGCATTCATTAACAATGAGCTTTGATAAAGCAGCTTATTTTTGTGTGCAAAAGGTAACGCGACCAAAAACTAGATATTTAGGCGTGAGGGTTCAATAATACCCGAGTTGGACTTGTTTTTTTAGCATGCCTGTAGAGTCATAAACCTGCGCCATGCTTTCGGGTATTCTTAAATCTTCACCCCCCTTAGGCAACCAGCAACAAATAACCCACCCATCTTACTGGCTTTTTTATCCCTGCTCAAACCATCTCAATCGTTACGAAGCACACGGATGTGCAAGTGTCGCTCGAAGCAGGATGCTGGTTGCGACCGTAGCTGGCTATGGGC
>JALSLS010000372.1 GCA_026988195.1 Methylomonas sp. | reverse complement strand
ACCTTAAAACCAATAAGCCCTGGGCGCTATGGCGTAAGGTATCGTGTTCAATCAGCTGATGGGCATATTGTAACGGGTAAGTTTTTCTTTGAAATAACTGAGTGACTCGGCTCAACTCACTAAATCATTTCTACTACTTTATTCAACAGAGGACACTGTGAAAAAATCCATTTTTAATACTTTATTCTTTATCCTGATACTTTTGGGCTTTCACAGTAATGCAATGGCGCAACAACGCCAGTCACAATATGATCCTACAAAATCGTTAGAATGTATGATCACTACCGATTTTTATATTGTACATTTAACAACCTATCAACAACCTAAACCTGATGGGAAGAAAAGGCATACTTTTAAACCTTTTTGTAAAGAGCTTCCTGAACATGGCCCCAGCCATTTGGCACTTGACTTTATTGATCGTGATTTACGTCAAATGCCTATAGGTATGCAAGTAATAGAGCTATTAGAAAACCCTGAAGGTGAGGGTATGATTGATGGAAAGTCAATTGCCTTAATCCCTCCTCAAACCTATAAAACAGGGGTGGCTCAAATTAAGGCAGACTTTCCAAAACCTGGGCATTACGCATTAATAGCAACTGTTGGTGATGATATGTTTGCGGATAAAATCCGCATTCCATTGCGTGTAGGCATAGGCTCTGCTTTTAGCCTTGCCTTTCTTTACCCTTACCTATTCTTCATTTTTGTTGCTACCATTGCTTACGGTATTTATCGGTTCTTTGTTTATCGCTATAACCGCAGTCAACTAAAAAAAACAATAGACAACAATGAACTTTAACCGCTGGTACCTTTATAAATTGACTGTCAGTATTCACAATGGCTCCAATATAAGACAGACGTCAACTATGTAATCATTTTCTTCCATGAAGAGCTAAGGAACGTGTATGGAATAACTTCCCGAAATTATAACGTAGGGTTTTTGTTTCAGGTGGAATGATCTCATGAGGCGCATAGCAAGCTACGCAGCGAGTGAGATCATTCCATCTGGAGCAAAAAGACAAGTTAGAAATCGGGAAGTTGTTTCATACACGTTCCTAAGGCAAGCCGCAACAAAAACCGCTGCAGTTTGGGTAGTTTATTTATTGCAATTACCTAAGGAAACTTATTTACGCTGTTCATGAAAAAATACACTCCCCGCAGAGTATAGAGCTCACTTTGCTTTCAACACTCCTTAACCCCATTTTATTCAATTATGCTCTCAAAATATGCCAAGATGAGCGGATACAAGCTGTTAACAGCTTGTTTTCAAATTTTACTATCCCTTTCTATTTACTCAGCAACAGTAGAAGCTGATTGGAATTCTGGGGTAACGATTGAGGACATATCCACCCGTATTGCTATTGATATTGTTGATACAGGCGTATTGGTTTCAATTGACTTAAAAGAAAAGGCTGTCACGCAACTTTATGCAGTACAACCCGAAGAGAGCAAGGCTTTACTCGACCTAAATCACTTCGCTTTAAAACTGATCACCATTAAGGCTGAACAACCGCTTACCCCTACTGTAAAGTCCTCATCAACTGAAATAAAAAAATCAGCTGCGTATATCACTGTTTTCTATCCCTTTTTAACAGCCCAACCGCAACAACTAGAAATAGCCCCTGCCTTTAAAGCCATTGCATCGGCGGGTAAGAACTATATCATCACCGTTTCACATCAAGGTTTACCTGTCATTGATCACGGTGTATTAACCTCTACCGAGTCTTTACTACTCAATTGGCAAGACCCTTGGTATAGTCATTTTAGCAACCCAAAACTTAAACGTGACCACAATGACCCTGTGATGGCTTTTTTATATATTGAGCCGCAAAAAGTTAAAAGCGAAGTCATTGTCAGAATTAAAGAAATGGCTAGCTGGGCTAATTTAGAACTACGAGATGAACAACTTATTTATCCAGACGAATTTGCCAGCTTAAAGCAAAAAGTTGCTGATTTTTTATTGCAAAAAAATAAACTGCTAACAGGCTCATCATCAACACCTATTCTTGATCGGGTTGATTACATCCGAATGGGAGCGGCGGATATTCAAGCTTATGAACCCCAACAAGCACAAAAACAAGTATCAACCTTAATTGGGGTAAGCATCATCCACCCTATTTCAGAAATACCTAATAAAATACAGTGGCATTGGGATCTTTTTAATAAAAACATCCAACGCGTAGCTATTCGTGCTTATGATCCATCAGGAATATTCGATAGCTATGTCACAGCAAAATACCCCGTTTTTGAATGGGAAAATATGTTGGCAGATATTGATTTACCCGCACTGGGCAACAAAATCAAAGCAAGCACAGTAAAAGTTGATACAACTCAATCAACAGCACAATACTACGCACTCTTTGGTATCGCGGGTTTTATCATTATATTTATTATCAGCTATCAACTCACCCCGACTCTGATCCGAAAATACACCCACTCCGTGTTTTTAATTTTTGCTTTGGCCGTTATTTATCAACTAACGCAAACAGGAAGTATACGTTTTGAACAGGAACAATTAACAGAGCAACAAGCTCAACCTATCCTGAAGCAACTTTTATGGAATATTTATCAAGCTTTTGAGGCGACTGAAGAAATTGCCACGTATGACCAATTATCTTATAGCGTTAGTGGAAATTTAATCGAAACTTTATATATACAAAACCGTGAATCTTTTTTAGCTCAAGAGGGTGGATGGGCTAAAACCAGAAGTATAGAAATCCAGAAGGTCAAGCTAATCTCGACTCTCCCTGATAGCCAGTATTTATTTGACTGCGAATGGCTGGTTTCAGGAGATGTTATTCATTGGGGGCACCAACATCGTCGTGATAATGTATATCATGCTACCCTTAAAATCTCACCCATCAAAGGTAACTGGAAAATTATTTCTCTTGAGTCGATAGGCCAACAACGTGTTGACTAGTTAAGAAATAAATCAATTTATGCGTATTTTAATCGTTGAAGATGAAGTGAAAACAGCGAGCTTTTTATCAAAGGGCTTAAAGGAAAGTGGTTTTGTTGTTGATATAGTTGATAACGGGATTGATGGTTTAAGTGCACTAGAACAAAACAACTATGACCTAGCTATTTTAGATATTATGCTGCCATTACTCGATGGCTGGTCAGTATTATCTGTGATTAGAAATAAAGACATTCAAACTCGAATATTATTACTAACCGCTATGGACTCAGTTGATGACCGTGTTAAAGGCCTAGAACTAGGTGCTGATGATTATTTAGTTAAACCCTTTGCCTTCTCTGAACTATTAGCCAGAATCCGCACGCTATTACGCCGAGGAACGGCAACTGAAATTCAAAAGATTCACTGTGCTGACCTGGAAATTGATGCTATAAAACACAGAGTCACCCGAAATAATATACGTATTGACTTAACTCCAAAAGAATTTCAGTTGTTGCTACTACTAGCTCGCCGCCCAGGAGAAGTGTTTTCCCGAACAGTGATTGCCGAACAAGTGTGGGACATGAACTTTGACAGTGATACCAATGTGGTTGATGTTGCTATCAGGCGCTTGCGTAATAAAGTAGATGACCCTTTTGAACATAAATTAATCCATACTATTCGAGGTGTCGGATATGCCTTTGAGCAAAAATAACCCACCCTCCTTACAACCCCTAGCTAGAAAATTAGCCTTTCTGTATGCAAGCACCACCTTCAGCGTGTTACTCATTGCTTCAGGTTTACTTTACTGGTCTCTCCTAGATCATTTACAAAAAGAACACCAAAATTTATTAAGCGCCAAAATTGTCGAGCTGAGACATTATTTTAAAGACTCCTCTTTATTGGGTGAAACCTTATATAATTTGATTGATGCCGAACACCATCACTCCCAGGCCACTCATTCTTCGGCTATTCACCCAGGCATTCCACATCATATTTTTTTACGCCTTTTTGATGAACAAAATAACTTATTAGTTGAATCCAATTTACCTCAACCCATCCCAAAAAACCTTATCTTCCCTGCTGTTGATCCAAAAGACACAAAATCTATTTCTATTATCAAAGTTACACCTGATAATAATCAGCAGTTTCTGCTAGGAAGCGCTTGGGCAAGCACAACAAATGATGACAAACCTAGAAAAATACTTATACAAGCACTGTTAAAACTAGCACCCGATGAAAGTTTATTAACTAGCTTCCAACATACCTTAGGTGCTGTATTAATTTTTGGTGTTTTAGCGTCTGCATTTATGGGGTTTTGGATCACTCGTCGCGGTTTGCGCCCTTTACGACAAATCACAGAAAGTATTCAACAGATTAATATTCAGCAACTAAATGAACAAGTTAATACTGGACAATGGCCTAGAGAAATTTCACTATTAGCCAATGCTTTTGATCAAATGCTGGCAAGACTAGACCAGTCTTTTGCTCGCCTATCGCAGTTTTCTGCCGATTTAGCCCATGAACTTCGTACCCCAGTCAATAATTTAATGGGGACAGCCGAAGTAGCCTTATCGAGAGAAAGATCACCCGAGGAATATAGGGAAATACTTGAATCTAATATTGAAGAATGTAGGCGAATTGCCAGAATGATTGATGAGTTACTTTTTTTAGCGCGCGCAGAAAACCCAAAAACAGAGATAAACCCAGCCTTTTTTCCCATCGCAAAAGAGTTTGAAGTGATTACTGAGTTTTATGACATGCTAGCTTCGGAGCAGCAGGTTTCACTTACTTATCAAGCGACTCAAATTGAACTCTATGCTGACCCCAACCTACTCCGTCGTGTTTTAAGTAATTTAATTTCTAATGCCCTGCGTTACACTAAAGCTCAAGGTAACATTACGCTTAGTGCAAAGGTATTAGAAGGAGATGCCATATCAATCATGGTGACTGATTCAGGAGAAGGAATCGACCCCAGCCTTTTACCTCATATTTTCGACCGTTTTTTCCGAGCTGACAAATCCCGTCATCATGATAAGCAAGGTTCAGGGCTTGGACTAGCCATCGTAAAATCTATTATGGATCTGCATGCAGGAAAGGTGTTAATCACTAGCCAACCGCACCAAGGCACTCAGGTAGAACTTATTTTTCCCTCAAAATAGTAAGAAATGAGGGTTTAATAACGTCTCGATTTTGACTTTTCAGTAAAATGCTTCGTAGGAGTGTTCCGCCCTAGGCTGTCGAAAAAATCTGTTTATGAGTCATATTATTCCTCTGCTTATTAGCTACAAAATAAAGAGAACTCATAGGATGTGCTGAGGAACGAAGCGCATCAATAACCCTGCACCGTAACTGTTCACCTCCCCCTTTGAAAGAGGGGGATTGAGGGGGATTTGTCTAATAAAATCTCCCCTAACCGCTCTTTTCCAAAGAGAGGGACTGAACGGTTACTTGCACCACCATTATCTACTTACAAGCTAAATCGTTACAATTTATCTACATTAAGAATAGTCAACTTATCAGCAACCAAATGACTGGAAAAATCTAATAAAACATAATTAGTCCCCACCCAACGAGTAAAAACTTGCTGCGCCTTAACTTCGCCTCCCACCACTTTTAATTGTGCAGCACCATTGGCATTAATTTCCACAATTTCAACTCTGACCGTGAATTTATGGTCAAGAAACTTGCCTCGCTCAGCCGCCCTATAATATATATCCAGCTTATCACCCACCTCAAACTCGACTGTAGTAGAAAAGAAACTGGATTTTGGTTTGACCTTGCCGGTTGCTTTAGTCACTGTCTGATAGGCCACAAGAAATCGCCCATCCCATGAAAAGGGTGTGCAATGCGCAGGCCTTGCATCCTTGTCAAAACGAACCACATACTTTTCTTGATAAAGCCTTTTAATCTTACCTTTTGTAAAAAAACCGTTGCAATCAGCCAGTACAGCACTACCAACAGGAAAGTGATCTGCCTGCCCTGTTATTGAAAATAAACATAAAACAATACCTAAAAAGATCTTTTTTTGTTGGTTCATTATTATCCCCTCATTTATCTATCAATAAATAACCGTCCACCTCCCCCTTTGAAAAAGGGGGATTGAGGGGGATTTGTCTAATAAAACCTCCTCTAACCCCTCTTTTCCAAAGAGGGGGACTGAACGGTTACATCAACAAACATGACCAAGCAGGTTTTACTCTTTGATTATTGTTTTTAACCTGGCAATGTTTTCTTGCATTATACTCAAAAAATCACCTGTCTCAGGTGAATTAGCAACCGGTGTAAAAACAATACTTTTTATTCCTAGTTGTTCTAATTTTGACACAGTTTCAGCTGCTGGCTCACCTTCCCAAAGCATCCATTTGGCGGGATGCTTAGCAACTAGTGCTTGTAATATTCCCCATTGTTCCTCAGTTGGCACTTCTTCAGGCTCCCAATGAACACTTTCTAGGTTTAACTGATATCGCCTCGCCATATACTGATAAATAGGATGTGAAGCCAACAGAGCCTGCCCATTAAGTGCTTTACCTATTTCAATTAATTGACTGTCAAACCCCAATAACGCCTTCTGTAGCGGTATAAAATTTTGTACAAAATCCGCATTAAATTTCGGTTCTTTTCTAGACAACGCTTTAAAAATCGACTTTGCCTGCTTCTCAGCTAATGAAAAATCAAGCCATGTGGTAAATGCTGTGCCAGCATGGGAGTGCTTCCCACCTGTTCCATGGTTATGGGTAACACCTTCATTTAAGGCAATATAAGCCTCTTTAAACTCTGAAGATGTATTGACTAGCTTGAACAAAGGTAAAGAGACTTTTGGCAGCCATTTAGCGTAATTAGCCCCATTTAGTAAAATCATATCTGCTTTTTGTAAACTAGCCACATCCTCAGCCTTTGGTGACCAAAAAGCAGGATCAATATCTGTCGGCACGGGCAGGGTAACATTAGCATGTTGCTTGGCAATAGTTTTGGCAAAAAACTTTATAGGATAATTAACCGTATAAATATTTAAAGGGGTATCTTGTTCAGCTTGCACTTGGTTAAAAGCTAAAAAAAGGGAAGAAAATACAATGATTTTCTGTATAAAATAAGTATTTGATTGTTTCATTATGCTCTTATATTAATTGTCGTTACGAAATAAAAAGTTTATGTACGATTTCGCCCTGAAAATACTGTAAAACTAATAGCGCGGAAAAACATAAAGCGCCACTAAACATTACAATTATCAAAATTTCAGCACCTATTAGCTGAATAACAGTACTGCGACTACAGCCTAAATGAAGAATGGTACTTATTTCTTTTTGACGCAACCTAAATGATAAACTAAAAACCAAAAAGATAGCGAGTACCATGGCTATCGCCACTATCAGCACCACAGCATCAATAAAGGCTTTAATTTGAAAAATATTTCCCAGTAAATCTTCAATGACCCGCTTAGGTCTGACTATCTGTTGATTCGTTTGTTCCGATAAATACCGTCCTATTAAGATAGTTGCTGATTTCTCATCTTGAGGCACTGCAATAATTGCAGTTAAAGGATAAATAGAAGGGTCACCATGAAAATGAAAAGCGCCAAGATTTTCTAAATTAATTTCAGTATATTGCTTGATCTTTGTTGACGTTGTGATTGATTTTTCTGAGCGACTTAATACATTACTGGCATCTTTAATCTTTTTCACATCTTGATGACCATGCCCCAAGCCTTGAATAACCCACGTTGTTTTAAGGTCTACAAATACAGCTTTATCATCCACAGAATTTGTTTTTTGCAGTACCCCTGTCACTTTCATTTTAAGAGGGTATACGCCAGCCAAATCGAACAAATTTTCAGGAGAAGACAAAATGCTACCCCCTACTTTTAAATTTAAACGCTCAGCTACATCTGCACCAATCACCGCCTCACCCAACATAGCAAAAGCACGGCCATTAACAATTTTATGCCCTCTAAACTCAAAGTAATCAAGTCCAGTCCCTACAATAGGGTACTCCCTAGCGTGAAATCGCGTATAAAGAGGGATAGGCATTGCCAAGTATGAACTCATCACTTTTTCAACAGCTTTCATACTTATAAAGTTAGGCTTCTCCTTGGAAAAATACAAAGAATTCATCACTAAATCTAGTGAATTCCCTTTTGCTCCAATGAGTAAAGGAGTCGTCGTTGCTCTAGACATTAACTGATGCTCACTTTCCTTAAGTAGTATTTTTAAAGCAAAGGGAAGAAAAGAAACCAAACTAATACACATAACTAAGGTAAGCGTTTTTATCCGATTAAAAGCAATATACCGCCAAGCCAAGTAAAAACTATCAATCATACAGCCCCCACACCGCAAAACTGTTTAAAATCAATCACTCTATCAAAGCGTTCTAACAATTCATGATCATGTGTTACTGCAATTAATGTAGCCTTATTTTTATCAGCACTCTGAAAAAGTGCATCCAAAATTTTTATCTTATTACTCGGATCAAGGTTCCCTGTTGCTTCATCTGCAAGAATAATCTTAGGCATCGTCACCATTGCCCTACAAATTGCGGCACGTTGTTTTTCACCTTGTGACAAATTAGTAGTGTATCGTTTTAGCTTATCAACAATACCCATTTCCTCAGCTAACCTTTTCATTCTTTCACGCACGTGATGATCTATGCTTAAAGATTTAGTAATTCTAAAAGGGTGAAGAATATTATCTTGAACATTTAGATAATCTAACAATTCAAAATCTTGAAAAATAAACCCTATATTTGAAATTCTATAATCACGACATTCAACATCTGAAAGTTTATTAATGACAATACCCCCTATTGTAATGAGGCCCTGTTGAGGTTTTATAATTCCAGAAATAAGCTTAAGTAACGTAGTCTTCCCAGAACCACTAGCCCCGATGATAGCCACCTTTTCCGCATTCTCAATTTTAAGTCTAGGAATGGAAAGCCTAAAGCCATCAACACCATACGACAATTCTAGTGAATCGATATTAATCAAACAATGTTCCTCATTAAACTACGAAATAAACCCTACTTTATATATGGATTATTTAAGGCTAATCACCTTCCTACTTTCAAATGTTTTTATGCCTAAATAAAACACCCAAATAAAGCCCTCTAAAAACGCTTAAACCTTTTTAGTTACAATGATTATAGCAAAAGTAATAAAATTCCATACAAGCATTAACAATCTATCAAAAGCTGAGCCTATCGCACTTTTAGCTTGACATTAGACTCTGCTAAAGTAACATACGTAGTTCGGATGCCAGATAACTGGCACTTTATAATCACATATAAAAAAGGTAGGACACTCATGGGAGCGATCTTAGACGTAGTAGAAATGTTAAAAGAACCAGAAGGTATGGTCGTTGCAGTAATCGTTATTGCTGTTGGCTACTTTTTCGTAAAATGGGTTTTCGCAGAGCCAGAAGACGAAGATTAAGCTTTAATTAGCTTTTCTACATTTAAGCCGTGCTAGGATTTCTTGGTACGGCTTTTATTGTTTTAAAGGGTGTTGAAAATAGCATCCCTCCATCAAACTACCTAGCCGTAGTATCTCTGATGGAGTAGCAACACCATTTACCTTATAATTAGTAGTAATTTATCCAACTATTTCTACTACTTTATGTATAAGGCATTCCACTCAAAAATCTCATCACTTTACCACCACCAAGTTCCCACGACAGGAATCGGTATTTTTCGCATATTATTTGGCTTGGTAACCCTTCAAGAAGTTTGCTTTCTACTTTATTTTAATCATTTAATATTTGACCCTATTCCTTACTTGGATGTCGAATTCCCGATGATTCCATTTTTTTTATGTATTTGGATCGTCATTGCTAGCATGCTAACCCTTGGCTATCAAACTCAAAAAGTAACGATTACAAACTATATTTTCTGGCTAGTTTTTGTATCATTTACCCCCATGCAGCGTGATTTTGATGGTGGATTTGATTTATTTATGATCGG
>JALSLS010000371.1 GCA_026988195.1 Methylomonas sp. | reverse complement strand
TTCGAAAAATTGTGGGGCGTAGAGCTTGATGCTAAACGTGGATTAACCACTGTTGAAATGATTCACGCTATTTTAGATAAGAATGTCTTTGGTATGTTTGTGCAAGGTGAAAATCCTGCCATGTCAGACCCTAACCAAAACCATGTCCGTGAAGCGTTTGCAGCACTTGAGCACTTAGTTGTTCAAGATATTTTCTTAACTGAAACTGCAGGGTTTGCAGATGTTATCTTACCGGCTTCTGCTTTCTATGAAAAAAGTGGTACTTTCTCAAATACTGATAGACGCGTACAAATGGGTCGCCAAGCCGTTAACCCACCAGGTGATGCTAAACAGGACTTATGGATTCTGCAAGAAATTGCTAACCGCTTAGGTTGTGGTTGGACTTATTCTGGCCCTGAAGATGTCTTTAACGAAATGCGTCAAGCTATGCCAAGTATTGCTGGTATGACTTGGGATCGATTAGAAACTGAAGATTCACTCACTTATCCTTTAGAAAATGTGGGTGATCCAGGCGAAGCTATTATTTTTACTGATGGCTTCCCTACTGATTCTGGTCGTGGTCGCTTTGTTCCAGCAGAATACATTCATGCCGATGAAATGCCTGATAATGAATATCCATTAATCTTTATTACAGGTCGCCAGCTAGAACATTGGCATACAGGCAGTATGACACGTCACTCTCCAACGCTTGATGCAATTGAGCCAGATCCAGTGGTTACTATTCACCCTGAGGACTTGATTGCTCTTGGTGTTGAAGCTGGCGGATTGATTACTATTGAATCAAGACGAGGAAAAGTAACGGCTTATGCACGTGCCGATATTGGCATTCAAAAAGGGAGTCTATTTATGGCTTTTTGTTATAACGAAGCCAGTGCCAACTTAATTACTAATGACGCCTTAGATCCATCTGCTAAAATTCCAGAGTTCAAATTCTGTGCAGTTAAAACAAGTGCTGGTGGAGAGATCGGCGTTAGAGTTAATTAATTTCAGTAGCAGGGTGGGCATTGCCTACCCTTCTTTGAAAAATAGTTCTAAAAGGAGGCTGATATTTAACTTTTCATTGAAATGATTGATAAATTAGTCTATAAACTAAAACAGTCTAATTTTTTATTCTTAATTATTTTTTATGTTAGCAGCTGTTTCTCAACCTATTGTTCATAGTGGCTATATCTCACAGCAGAACTTGTCTGAGACAAATCAGCAGGCGAATGATTCTAAAGAGAATACAGAACAAGATATTGTTACGTCAGAAACAAAAAAAATAACTCAAAAAGCAACAGTAGAGCTTAGTCAACAAGATCAACAAGAAATATCACAACTTAAACAACGTGATAGTGAAGTCAAAGCCCACGAACAAGCCCATCTTAGTGTTGCAGGGGGCTTCGCTGTTGGAGGTGCTAGTTTTACTTACCAAACAGGTCCAAATGGTATTCGCTATGCTGTTGGTGGAGAAGTTAGTATTAGCACCTCTCCTGTCCAAGGTGACCCGGCAGCCACTCTAAAAAAAGCAGATGCTATTCGTCGTGCAGCATTGGCTCCAGCAAACCCCTCTACCCAAGACCTTAAAGTTGCAGGAAGGGCAACATCAATGGCAGGAAAAGCCCGAGTAGATTTAGTCAAATTATCCCAAGAATTAGAGCAACAAAAAGAAGAAATAAAAGTGACTGAAAAAAAGGACGAGAGTAGTGAGGGCTCTCAAATCAATAATAAAGCTGAAATGGATTCAAACAAAGTTACTGAACCTCCCCCAACGCTAGGTTCTCTTTTGGATATTTCTGTTTGATTTTGACACAACTCCGTGTCAAAATAATTCCTTACATCCCTCTTTTATATCCCTATACAGGTCTGTTTTCTGTAGTTCAGAACAGCTTAATAGGATTCATGCTCTGTGTCGCAACCAATAAGTTAAGATTCAAAAGTAGGATGGGCAAAGGAGGTACGACGTGCCCATCAATAGGGTATCGATCTGATTTATGATGGGCACGCTATCGCTTTGCCCTTCCTACAGCACTCCGTAACACTGAGCACAAGCTATGGGTGTGTAGTTACTATGAATGCTTAGTTAAATGTCGACAATTTTATTTTGATCAAAATTATCAACAGATTTTTTACCAATATAACCTCTTGGATTGCTTAATATTCTAGCACCAGCAATTCTATAATCACCAGGGCTATGAATATGCCCATGAAACCATGCTGCTATTTCGTATTCATGAAATAGATATTTTAAATCCGTACAATAGGCAATTTTCTTTAATCTGTTTTTAGAATCATCCCAACTCCATTCAGTGGGTGCATGGTGAGTGATAACCACTGTTTTACCATCATGAGGTTTAGCTAATTCAGCCTCTAACCATTTTTTAGAAGAATAATGTAAAGTGCTAAACAATTTTTGATCAAAGGGACCATCACTAAAAGTGATTTGTCTAAAATCATTTAATGTTTTCCCTAAAGCTCTTGCTTTTTCATCGCCTTCTAAATAAAGATCGGCCCATAAACTACAGCCTAGAAAACGAATATTTTTATAGATAAAAATATCATTTTCTAAAAAATGTATGGAACTCCCTTTACACTCTTCTCGCAATGTTTTTAAAGTCTGGTTGTATTCATAACCATAAAACTCATGATTTCCAGCAACATAGATAACCGGTTTTTTTAAGCGTTTAAGCCAGTTGACACCTTGATTAAAAACACCAATATCACCAGCTGCTATTATTATATCAGCATTATTATCAGGTAAATCTAACGGCCCAAATTCCAGATGCACATCAGAAAAATAATTTATTCGCACAATTTAGCTCTTAAGTATTTCAAGGATAGAGTATAATTCTTTAAGTATATCACCTTAAATCCTAATTATCTTAGGAGCTAGGAATGGGCGGGGAATAAGTTGTTCAAGTTATTTCGTGTCCATCCCTAAGGTTTCAGTTTTAATATCTCTATTTACTTCAGAAAAATAACATGTCTATTAGCCCAAGAAAACAAACTAACCAAGTTATGGTTGGCGATATTAAAGTAGGGGGAGGCGCTCCTATCGTTGTTCAGTCGATGACTAACACTGATACTGCCGACATCCCTGGCTCAGTCAAACAAATAATTGAATTATCCAGAGCGGGTTCAGAGCTGGTTAGAGTAACAGTTAATACTGAAGAGGCCGCCAAAGCTGTACCTGAAATACATAATCAATTAATCCAAAAAGGCTTTTCAGTGCCAATTGTGGGTGATTTTCATTATAACGGCCATAAACTGTTAGAAAAATATCCTGAATGCGCCCAAACACTGGCTAAATATAGAATCAACCCAGGAAATGTAGGTCGTGGGAAAAATCGTGACCCGCAATTTCAACAAATGATTGAATTTGCCTGCCAATATGACAAACCTGTACGTATCGGTGTTAATGGTGGGAGCTTAGACCAGTCTGTCCTAATGCGTTTATTAGATGAAAATAGACTTTTAGAAAACCCTCAAGAATTACCAGCCATTACCCGTGAAGCTATTGTTATTTCAGCATTAGAAAGTGCAGCAAAAGCCGAGGAATATGGTTTAGCAAAAGATAAGATTATTTTATCCTGCAAAATCAGTAATGTTCAGGAATTAATTAGTATTTATCAAGATCTAGCTAACCGTTGTAATTATGCCTTGCACCTTGGTTTAACTGAAGCTGGCATGGGTTCTAAAGGTATTGTTTCTTCATCAGCCGCTTTATCTGTACTGATGCAACAAGGTATTGGCGATACTATTCGTATTTCATTAACACCTGAACCTGGTGGTGATAGAACGAATGAAGTTATCGTTGGTCAAGAGCTATTACAAACAATGGGCTTTAGATCATTTACTCCAATGGTTATAGCGTGTCCAGGTTGTGGTAGAACCACTAGCGACTATTTTCAAAAACTAGCTCAAGATATCCAGTCTTTCTTACGTAACCAAATGCCTACTTGGAAAGATAAGTACCATGGCGTTGAAGAAATGGAAGTTGCGGTGATGGGCTGTGTTGTTAATGGCCCAGGAGAAAGCAAGAATGCTAATATTGGAATTAGCCTACCCGGTACAGGTGAAACGCCTGTAGCGCCAGTATACGAAGATGGAGAAAAAACAGTTACCTTAAAAGGTGACAGAATTGCTGAAGAATTTCAAGCGTTAGTTGAACGGTATATTGAGTCGCATTACGGACCTAAGTAACATTGGTATGTAGCTATTCGGCTTGTGACCAGACAATGATGATGTAGGAGCGTCCGCCCTCGGCGCGAAGATAATTGAAAGTTTCAGAGAAAGAGCATTATTTTAATCGCGCCGGGGGGCGGACGCTCCTACTAAGCAACTCTCAATAAACATCCCACCGTCCCCTCGCTAGAGCGTGGAAACTTTTATAGGTTGTTTATTGAAAGTTGCCTTACTTACTGGATTAACCTTCTAGCGTTGTCCATTTTGCCGCTAGCTTGCCAGAAGCAATACCAAAACCAACACCAAGAACAAGAGAGAAAGAAATAATCAATAAAGGATTACTCCAGCCTGCAGATAATAATACATCAGCATTTAAAATATCAGGTGTTTGTAACATGTATGCAAAGGTAGCTGAGTAGCCAAGTACAGTTGCAGGAATACAAGATAGAACTTTAAAATTTGCAGCAAGACATGAAACTATAACTGAAATAGTCACTACAACACCCGCCATAAAAGGAAAGCCAAGCGCTGCATCAGCAGGGATATTTGTTAATTGTACTGCAGCATACCATGCCATAACGACACCAAACACACTACAAATTGCAACGCTCTTTGCTGCCTCATCATCACCCCCTATAGCAAAATAAGCAGCCCAGGATATCGTTAGAGCCCAGATAAAAAACACTCCTGCTAAAGGACCTACAGCCAAAAATGTTGCAAGACCCGCTAAAACACCAATACTTACCGAAAGTGCAGTTAGACCATTCATATAAAAAACTCCAAAATCACACCTCATTAATAATTAAGAATCAGACCCAGTGGAGAGGCAATACCACCGAACCCTAATATAAAAGCTGAAGCAATATACAGTAAACACTCAAGCATTTGATAAATTTAAGCATAACTATACATATTATGCAAAATTCTAGCACCGCTTCCGTTCATTTTCGTTAAATAGCACAACTATTCGCCTCAAATGAACGAAAAAACTGACTCAAAAGGCCTTTCCCTCGCGACGATTTCTATTCTCGGACAGCCTCCTAGACACATAACCCCTTATCAACTCTAAATCAAGCTTATCTTCCCATTGCTGACATAATTCAGTTACCTCAGATTTATTCTTAGTCATAATAGCAAGATTAATGTTATTAACAATGACTAACTCATTCCTATGCGCTTCATTGACGAGAACATTCAAGATCCATCATTTTTTGAAACTCTACTTCAGAAATTATATCCTTATTATTCTCAACGCGATCTAGGTAAACCAAACCATTTAAATGATCATATTCATGCTGAAAAATACGTGCAACAAAATCCTTTGCGACTAATCCATGAAGAATACCTTGCTGATCAAAATAGTTAATTTTAATTTTCTCATACCTGGGTACCAATGCTCTAATACCAGGAATACTTAAACAACCCTCCCACTCTTTTTTTGTTGTTTGGGACACGACCTCAAAACTAGGGTTAAGCATAAGCACTGGCTCCATCTCAGGCGCTAAAGGGTATCGTTTTGAAGGGCGAGAGGCAATAATAATGATACGTATTGATTCAAATATTTGGGGAGCCGCAAGCCCTACACCATTTGAATTAGATAATGCTGTCATCATCGCCTTTATTACTTGTAAAGTAGCCGTTGAATTGAACTCATCTACCGGCACAGATTGTAGCCTTAAAACAGGGTCTCCCAGTTGTGCAAACCCTACTACCTTTTGCTCATTTTTCATCTATACTCAATATTAATGTCAATAGTTACCTAAAAAGTATATTAAATCATGAATAAACCACAAGCTCATATTTTAATTGTTGATGATGAGGAGTTAAATTTAGAAATTATTACTGAATACCTATCAACTGACTATCAAACTAGTGTCGCTGAAGATGGAGCTATTGCCTGGGCAATGCTCGAAAAAAATCCCGACATATATGACGTTATTCTTCTGGATAGGATGATGCCAAATATGAGTGGCTTGCAAGTATTAGAAAAATTAAACCACCACCCTGTTTTACAACATTGCCCCGTTATTTTTCAAACAGCTAAAGCTTGTGTTAAAGATATTTCTGAAGGCTTGAATGCAGGCGCTTTTTATTATTTAACAAAACCATTTGACGAGGACGTTTTATTATCTGTTGTTAAAACCGCCGTTGCTGACCGAGAGCGTTATAAAGAAATTCAAAACACTCTTAAAAAAACTAACTTAACCATGGGTATGTTAAATTCAGCTTTCTTTGAATTTAAAACACTAGATGATGCACGTTCAATTGCTTCCTTAGTTTCCAATGCTTGTCCAGAACCAGAAAAAATAGTCATGGGGCTAACTGAGTTAATGATCAATGCCATTGAGCATGGCAATTTAGATATAACTTATGCTGAAAAATCTGAACTTAATACAAAAGGTACCTGGGAACAAGAGGTAATGGATCGCTTACGCCTTGATATTAACAAAAATAAAACAGCCTCAATTAATTTTCAACGTTATGAGAATAAAGTAGAAATTATTATCAAAGACCAAGGCAGTGGTTTTGATTGGCAATCCTATCTAGATTTTGACCCAAACCGAGTTATGGATAACCATGGTCGTGGAATTGCGATGGCTAATAAACTAAGCTTTTCATTACTTGAATATAGAGGGAATGGCAATGAAGTCTGTGCACAACTTAATTTAGATTGAATTTATTATTATGAATAAAATCTACTAATACCACTACAATTATATGAAAATTCAATAGGTTAAAAAACTGAATGCTGAACTTATTAAGCTAAATTAGCACTGTACTTCGCGATGTGCCTTCAACCACGCTTTAATAGACAACTATTTTAGCAGTAAATCGTTTGCTAACTCTTTTTTCATACTATATCGCTTGCCACCTTGACTGTGTGCTTTGCAATGCGAAAACATTGAAGACCAAAGGAGGCTTGACTTTCACTTGTTAGAATTATCAACCTGAGTCAGCCTTCCCCCTTGATACATGATACAAAAGTCAAAAGAATTCTTCATCAAATTGTCATAAACAATCATTACTCTTAAAATTTTATTATAACTATCATTTTTGGTGAATGACATGACTTTTCCTGCTCTTAAACTTCAGCGCAAGCAACTTGCGACTGCAGTTATATCTTTATTACTTGTATCCCCCTTTGCTCAGGCTGATAAAGAAAGATACTTTAATCGTATAGCCACTTTTCCAGTTTATTTAAACTCATCAGTTGAAAATAAAACAGTTGCAGAGATTGTAACCTCTTCTAAAAATGGTAGAACCTTGATATATACCGATGGAAAAATGGATGCCATTGGGTTTGTCAATATTAGAAACCCCAAAAAACCAAAGCCCGCCGGAATGGTTTTGGTTGGTGGAGAACCAACTGCTGTTGCAGTTAATAGACGTTATGCATTGGCAGCTGTTAATACCTCAGAAGATTTTGTTAATGTCAGTGGTAAATTAGTTGTTATTGATATTAGAAAACAAAAAATAAAAGCAGAAATAGATTTAGGCGGTCAGCCAGACTCTATTGCGGTAAGTCCTAATGGAAAATATGCGGCTGTCGTTATTGAGAATGAGCGAGATGAAGACCTTAATAATGGTGAGATTCCACAATTACCCGCAGGTAAATTAGTCATTGTTGATTTACATGGAAAACCAAAGCATTGGGCAACTCGCACGGTTAATTTAACAGGACTTGAAGGGATGCTTTATCCGAGTGACCCAGAGCCAGAATTTGTTGATATCAATGAAAATAATATTGCTGTAGTCACCTTACAAGAAAATAACCATATTGTGTTAGTTGACCTAGCAACAGGCAATATACTCAATCATTTTAGTGCGGGTACACAGGATCTAACCAATATAGATGTAGCTAAAGATAAACAAATTACATTAAATTCCACATTAACAGATATTCCTCGTGAGCCAGATGGAGTGAGCTGGATTAATGATTCTTTGTTAGTGACAGCTGATGAAGGTGATATGAACGGGGGGAGCCGTGGATATACTATCTACAATACAGCGGGAGATATTGTTTTTGAATCAGGAAACACGGTTGAGCATACTGTCATTCGTCATGGTCATTATCCTGATAAACGCTCAGCTAAAAAAGGTAATGAGCCAGAGAATGTTGAAGTGGCGACTTTTAAAGGGGATAAATACCTCTTTGTTAATTCAGAGCGAGCCAGTGTTGCCTTAGTCTATGATATTAACGACCCTACTCACCCCATTTTAAAACAAGTACTACCGACTGCTGTAAAACCTGAAGGTTTATTAGCCATACCAAGACGTAAATTATTGGTCACTGCTGGGGAAAAAGATGCGCGTGGGGATAAAATTCGTTCAGCATTGACTATTTACCAATTTAAATCTGATGACGTTGATTACCCAACGATTATTTCCGAAGATCGTGATGATGGAACACCAATGCCATGGGGCGCACTATCTGGGTTGGCAGCTGACCCAGTCGATAGTGATGTGATGTATACCATTCATGATAGCTTTTATAACAAAGCACGTATTTTTAAAATGGAAATAGGCTCTAAACCTGCGGTGCTTAATGCAGAAATTGTACTGAAAGACAGTATGGGTAAATTGGCGGCTATTGCTGCTAATCAGGTTAATGCTGATGGTACTGTCAATATTGACCAAGAAGGGATATCTATTCGTAAGTCAGGAGGGTTCTGGGTTGCATCGGAAGGTAAAGGCACCATTGGCGATACTAAAAAACCATTTGAAAGTTACAACCTAATATTAGGTGTTACTGAAAACGGAATCATTGATCAGGTTATTCAGTTGCCAGCGACAACGAATTCCAAGCAAATACGTTTTGGTTTTGAAGGGGTTACATCAACAGGAAACAGTGAAAATGAAGTTCTTTTTGTTGCTTTTCAAAGGGAGTGGGCGGGAGACCAAGATGGACTTGTTCGTATAGGTCGCTACGATGTTAATAGTGCAAGTTGGAGCTTTTATTATTACCCACTAGAAACACCTTTATCTGACTTTGGTGGTTGGGTTGGCCTGTCGGAAATTACCGCATTAGATGATGAAAATTTTCTTGTTATAGAAAGAGATAATCAAGGTAATACCGATGCAGTTATTAAACGTATTTATCAATTTTCAATTTCAGGTTTAACAGCTGAAGAAGATACGACATCGCTAAACCCATTAAATTTCCCTATTTTAACTAAAACCTTAGTTCATGATTTAATTGAAGATCTAGATAAAACTAAAGGTTTGACGTTAGAGAAGGTTGAGGGGTTGGCGGTTACGGCAGAGGGTGATTTATATGTTGTTAATGATAACGATGGCGTTGATGATTCAAATGGTGAAACACAATTATTAAGAATCGAGGTTAGTGAACAAAAATAATACTCACCGTCACCAGTCGCACCAGTATTGGTGCGACGCTATGTAAATTTTATTGTAACTACTCAGCCTATAAAAAGGAACTATCGTTCTTAGCTCCCCCTCCCCGCTTGGGAGGACCCAAGAACACAAGTTATGGATGAGTAGTTACCCTTTTTTACAAAAACCAGCGAAATTATCAAATTATACTTCGCACGACCCCACCTGTGTAAAGTATATCACGGCGAAACCGTTCTAAAAAACTGATTCTGAAGGCTAGATCCTACGCTTTTTTGAGTTCTCCGTCATTCTCAGATAATCAAATACCATTCGTACATTCCGAGCCAATTTTCGGATGACTGAGGCAACACTATCGCTACCAATTGCTTGAATTAATCCTGTGGCAAACCGTC
>JALSLS010000370.1 GCA_026988195.1 Methylomonas sp. | reverse complement strand
TTTAACCAGCCATGAAGAAAATCAATTCTATCTGTGCCCGTTGCAAAGTTTGTTGAGCCCAGAATTTGTCTCAAATAAAATTCACCTTTACTCTTAGATTTTTCTTCAAAGACAAATAGGTCATCCCCTACGTGGTTAGTCCCAATAATGAGGAAGGTATGTAAATTAGCAAACACTTCGGCCATCAATGAGTTAATTAATACATTGGTTGCTGCTACCGTGCCGCCTATTGCTGTTACCATACCAATCGGGATAAATAATAGGGGGAACAGTACAAAGCGAAAACCAATATAAGGCAGTAAGCATTGGCTCCACAACTCCCAACCTTCGGGTTTTAGTGGGTTCCACTCATCAGCACGGGAATATTCAGGAACAGGCTTTCCTGCTTTTTTAGCAGTAAAGGCTCTAAGCTCCTTTAATGTTGACGGTGCGTAATATAAAAACTTCCAAGTACATGCCATAAGCCCCAGAAAAATATATCTTACCGGCATAGGCATTTTAATATTTAAGAATTCTTCCATATTAAATTCAACTTGGTCTGGGTCAGCCTTTTCGCCTAAATTATAATGATGTAAATCATTATGTTCTTTATCCCACGCTGCTGGAACCATCCATTCCATCCAGTCAAGAAAACGTCTATTTCCTCTGGCAAAGCCTTTACTGGTATAGTTTTTAGGGATTCCCTCTATTCTATCGTAGGCTCTATGGGTTATATGATGGGCTATCGTTGTCCAGCGAGTAGTGCTTCCCTGACTGATTAAATAGGCCGATATAGGGTTAGGTATAATCCATGCTGTGCCATAACCTATAGCCGTACATAAGCGACCCCACCGCTCAATTTTCTTTAAATGCTTAATGTCTTCATCGCCTAAGTCGGCTAAAACTTCTGCGCGAATTTCATCTAAATCTTTAGCTAATTGATCTCGGTCAATTGTATGGTAGATATGTTTACTCAAAACCTCTTTCCTCTTTATTTTTATATAATTAACTTGATCTTCGTCGAAAAAGTTAAATTTCTTATTTGCCAGCCAACTTTAAAAACCTTAAAGTTTAACTGGTAATTATAAATCTCACAGCATCTAACCTCAACTGTGCTTGCCCTATATTTTCATGAGATAGCATAGCCATGTCTTTTAACTGTTCTATTTCCAAGTCTTTTATACTCGGGTTAATCTTTTTTAACCTAACCAACCGTTTTATTTCAGCCGTTAAAGAGGCTAGCATCTGTTCGTTAGCTTCTACTACTAGACTTTGCATAGTTCGCCTAGCGCTCTCTTCAGCTATTTTGATCATATCGGTTAAATTATTTCGTTGATTATTAATAAAGCTAACGATTTGATCTTTATCAAACTTACTCCCGGTCTCAAATAAACTCTGATGACTGATCTGCTCACTCATATCTTGCTTATTCTGATTAATTAATACTCTAATCGGGGTGTGAGGTAAAAAACGACCTACTTTTAATTCTGCTGGGGCACTGCATTCCACTACAAATAATAATTCAAGCAAAAACTGCCCTGCCTTCAGCTCTGGATGCTTAACTACTCCTAATGCAGCATTTCCTGTTTCACTGGACATGACTAAATCCATAGCCCCCATTACCATCGGGTGTTCTTGAGTGATAAACTGCATATCTTCTCTAGCTAAGGCAATTTCTCGATTGACTGTAACTGTCACCCCATCTTCTGACAACATTGGAAAATAAGAAATACGTAAATTTTCACTCGGCCTAAGAATATGACAATCGGTAGAGTGATACTCCACATCAACTCCATAACAATCGAATATTGATTCCATATAGGACCATAGAGAGCTATCTCTATCAATAAGCTTTATTTGATCTATCAATTCTTGAGCTTGCTCCATTCGACAAGAGTTCAATTCTAATAATTGATCTCGCCCATTATGCATATCTTGTTCAAGCTGCTTATTTAATAGCTCTGTTTTTGCAACAAAGTTATCTATATCCTGCTGATTGACCGTGTTAAGAACATGGGCTAATTCTTCCGCTAACTGGTTAGCCACCTGCGAGGCTGCTGAACAATTTCGTTGAAATGCATTAAAACCTTCTTCATACCAACGGTAAAGCACTTGCTGTGGCGAGTTGAGTAAGAAGGGAATATGAATTTGAATCACATGTTTTTGCCCAATACGATCTAACCGCCCTATCCGCTGTTGCAATAAATCGGGGTTTTCAGGTAAATCAAATAAAATCAAATGATGTACCATTTGGAAGTTTCGACCCTCACTTCCAATCTCAGAACAAATCAATAAAGGTACGGTGCTATCTTCATCAGAAAAATAGGCGGCGGCTCTATCTCGCTCAACAATACTCATTCCTTCATGAAACACTGCTGTGCTGATACCTTGACCCATTCTTAAGGTTTTTTCTAGTTGAATAACCGTCTCAGCTTGCTTACAAATTAATAAGGCTTTTTCATTGTTGTCTTGTAATTCTGTTAGCTTGTTTAATAACCAGCTAAAGTAAGGGCTTTGTTCAAGTGTAGAAGTTGCTTCACCTCGTAATGGATACCCGTAACTTTCCCGCTCTGGAAATCCTTGTACTGTTTGACGTGAATTTCTAAATAAAATACGCCCTGTACCATGATGGTCTAGCAATAATTCAATTAGCTCTTCCCGTGCTTTGTCTGCGGTTTCTGATTTATTGACTTGTTCAAGTAATGCATTAACATTATCTTGCTTTAGTAAGCTTATTAAACTTTGCTTCTGAACTTCAGAAATCAATTCACCTGAAATTAAGAGCCTTGCTGCGTCGGCAACAGGTTCAAAGCCGGCTTCTTCAGCTAAAAATTGATCGAATTGATAAAAACGGTCTGGGTCTAATAGCCTTAATCGAGCAAAATGGCTTTCTTTTCCCAGTTGTTCTGGGGTAGCCGTTAATAAAATCAACCCAGGACTGGTAACTGCCAGTTGTTCTACAAACAAATAATCAGCACTAGGGCTTTGCTCATTCCATTCTAAGTGATGAGCCTCATCAACCACTACAATATCCCAACCTGCCTCTAATGCTTGTTTTTGGCGCTGAGGGTATTGCGAGAAAAAGTTTTGCGAACAAAGTACCAATTGCTCGGTAACAAAAGGGTTTGGCTCATTAACCGCTTGACAACGCGCCTCATCAAAAATGCTAAATCTTAGGTTAAATCGCCTAATCATTTCGACCAACCACTGATGCAGCAAACTTTCTGGCACAATAATGAGTTGGCGTTGACTCAAGCCATTAATTAAACGGTATTGCAGTATCAATCCTGCTTCGATGGTTTTACCTAGGCCCACTTCATCTGCCAGCATAATCCGTGGATCAACACGACTAGCAGCCTCATGTGCAATATACAGTTGGTGTGCAATTAATGATGCGCGTGCGCCTTGCAAACCTTTTACGGCAGATTGCTGGTGCTGTTGCTGCCTTTGCCAAGTTTCATAACGCAATAGGAACCAGTTACTGGGGTCTATCTGTCCGGTAAAAAGTCTATCTTGGGGTTTGTTAAATTGGATATGATGATTTAAATCCATTTCTTCTAGAAGGCATGGATCCCCCATATCATCAACCCCAGAATAGGTAATCAAACCATCCTGTTCAATCACCTCATTAACAATGATTTTAATATTTTCTGTAGACTCAATTTCGTCCCCCTGAGCAAACATAGCTCGCGTTAAGGGTGCATTATCGATCGCATAAATACGTTTATCGCCTGTCGCTAGATACAGTACTGTCACTCGATTAAATTCTGCTTCTAAAATCAAACCTAAGCCAAGTTCAGATTCTGTATTACTAATCCATCGTTGTCCGGGGATAAAATCACTCATATATTAAAATTTTCTACTCTTTTTCAATCCAAGTGCAACCAATTTACACTTAACACAAACTTTATAGATTCAAAGTAACCGTTCAGCCCCCCTCTTTGGAAAAGAGGGGTTAGGTGAGATTTTATTAGACAAATCCCCCTCAATCCCCCGTTGTACATGGATGTACTAGTGTCGCACTAGGCAGGAGCCGATTGAGACCTTTTTCAAAGGGGGAGGTGAACGGTTACGATTCAAATGCAAAAAACACTCAATTTGAATCTACAAAAACCATTTTATTTTGTAATACGAGAGATACCCACTGACTCACGAATTTTTTGCATAAAGGGTACACTAATTTCTCTTGCTTTAGCGGCACCTTCTTGTAATTGTTCTTCAATATGCTCTGGAGCCTCCATTAAGGCATGGTAACGTTCTCTGGCTGGTGCTATTTCTTCATTGATTTTTTCAAATAATACTTTCTTCATTTCGCCCCAAGCAATACCTTCAGCATATCGTTGACGAATTTCAGCCACTTCACTCTCTCTGGAAAATGCTTTATATAATCCAAACAAAGTACATCCATCCGTCTCTTTTGGCTCGCCAGGTTCTAATGAGTTGGTTTTTATTTTATTAATTAATTTTTTAAATTTTTTCTCAGTTTCAAATAGTGGGATGGTATTGTTATAACTTTTACTCATTTTTCGGCCATCTAAACCTAAAATAGTCGCTGCATGTTCATCAACTACCGCTTCTGGAATAGTAAAGTGTTCACCATAAATATGGTTAAAACGAGAAGCAATATCACGAGCCATTTCAATATGCTGGATTTGATCTTTTCCGACAGGGACTTTATTAGCCTTAAACATCAACATATCAGCAGCCATTAAAACAGGGTAGCCAAATAGCCCTAAGCTAATGCCTTTGTCTGGGTCATTCCCCCCAGCCTCATCATTTTCAGTCACTGCCGCTTTATAGGCATGCGCTCTATTCATTAAACCTTTAGCAGTAACACACGAGAGCATCCAGCATAGCTCTGGAATTTCGGGAACATCAGATTGGCGATAAAAAACAGCATTTGAGGTGTCTAGCCCTAAAGCTAGCCAAGTCGCCGCAATTTCTAAGCTTGATTGCCTGACTCTTTCAGGTTCTTGACACTTTATTAATGCATGATAATCAGCTAAAAAATAAAAAGGACTAACATCGGCATCTCTACTTGCCTCTATCGCAGGACGAATTGCACCTGCATAATTACCTAAATGAGGTGTACCTGTTGTTGTAATACCGGTAAGAACTATTTGTTTACTCATATCAGCGACAAGTTATTGATCAAAAAGCCCTAGATTTTACACAAAAACATCTAAATCGTACGCATTTTTTTTGTTTTTTATAGTACACTTCCTTTTTTTCAAAGTTTTTTAGGGAAAATCCACCCGAATTTATAGAAATCGTCTAAAGTTAGTTTAGGAATGAGGATTTAATAAATTCCCGAAGTTTGGCGCAGAATTTTGGTTTCACAGGAGTGCTGATAAAATGGGCGCATAGCAGGCTACGTAACTATTTTATGAGTGCTTCTGTGGAATCAAAAGGCAAGTCAAAGTCGGGAAGTTATTAAATCCTCATTCCTTTGATTGATTTATTGTTTATTTAATGAGGAGAACCAAATGCTAGAATATGACGAAAAACGTGATTACATTAGAATGGACGTTGATTGTGATATTAGCTATAAACTAGCTGATTCCGATGAAACAAAAACGGGGCATTGCACCTCTTTAAGTGGTGCAGGCATCTCTTTTATTGCTGATACTCCCTATGAAGCAGGTTTAGCAATGGAAGTTAATATTATCCCAAAAAACAACTCAACCCCGGCTATGACCGCTTTTATTGAAGTTGTAAGAAGCTCGCCTTCTGACAATGGCTGTTTTGAAATTGCCGCATCAATAAAAAGCCTTAAATAAAACACGTTTAATTCACTTAATGATTAAACGCATTTCACTCAAACTATGTACACAATAACTAAAGAAGTTTATTTCTGTTATGGTCACCGCTTAATGAACCATAAGGGAAAATGTAAGAACCTACACGGCCATAGCGTTAAGGCATCTATTTCTATTCAGCAAGAACAATTAGATGAACAAGGTATGGTCTGTGATTTCTCAGATATAAAAGACATTGTTGAAAATTATATTAACAAGCACTTAGATCATAATTTTCTATTACACAAAGATGACCCCATTATCCCTATGCTTGAGCAACAAAATGAGCGTTTTATGGCGATTAATGAACACCCAACGGCTGAAGTTTTAAGTAAAATGATCTATCAACATTTAAAACAACAAGGTTTAAATGTGCATAAAGTGGTTCTATGGGAAACAGCCAGCGCTCATGCCTGCTATCAAGAAAGCTAAACTATGAGTTTAGTTCACCCTGTTAATACTTCATTTTGTTTAGAAAAGCTGTGTGAGTCTAATTATCAAAAGTTGTTTAGCCTCATTCCAGATTTACAATCTTTCAACAATAAAGCTACCGGAAAAACTAAAAACCAGCCTTCTTTATATTTAAAGGTCATTGAGCGCTCTAAACATACAATGACCGTTGAACTAAGTCACCAATTCGACAAAAACCTAGTTGAAGTGATGGAGCCTGCAGTCAAAATAAGAATTTATTTAGATGCCAATTTAGCAGAAGTTTTGAGAGACCATGAAAGGCTCCCTGTTTTCAATGTCTATAAAGATCCCGCTCAAAGTACAGAAATAATGAATTACAAATGGCGTCTTAATTATTTCTTACAAAAATGGCTTGATCATTGCCTACTAACAGACTATAAATTTCACAACACCGAAAAAGGTGTTGAGTGCCAAGAAAGCTTAGAGTTCTAGCTGGCAACCAGCATTAAAACACCTTTATCTATACCTGTACCTTTCATGGTTTGAAGCATGCCTATCCCTTCGGCTAACACGCTCTCTTTCTCTTTTCCACTTTCTTTTATGCCTATAATCCCTATCATTTTCCCTATGTTCTCGCTTTGAATAAGACTTATTAAATGAGCGATTACGTTGGTGATCTCCTCCATGCTGACGCTTATCGTAGTAATGCCTATCATAAACAGGCTTATAAGCTTTATAATTATTTCTTAAAGGCCTTCTTAAATAGACATCATGATCATCATAATCGCGGTAAGCAGGAGCATAGCTATTAACACCCACACCTACCAAACTTACAAGTGATCGCCCAGCATGATATCTAGGATGATGTGCACATCCGCTTAAAAACAGTATTAAAAGCAAAATTGTTGATTTTGCCAACGTATTAGTCATCACCTTCTCCTGTATCGTTTAAAAACAGAATACAGCTACGATACTGAATACTATGTGAATTGAGATTAATTAGGAGACAGGAACGTGTATGAAACACGCTCCTGTTTAAAAAAACCTCCTAATAAATCGCATGAGGCGCGGTAATTTGTTTTTGGAGGTCATCATCCCATTCACCATCAACCTTGATATGTAACATAGCACCAAATAAAACAGCTTCTATAAGGCTATGGTTTAAATATACATAGGTTCCAGGTTGTTTAAATTCATACAGGGCTGCCACAGCAGATCCCCCGGGTATAAACCAGGTTTCTCTATTAGTAACAGGCCGATCAGAAAATGATCCTCCCTCCCAAACTAAATCACCATGCCCACCAATAAGGTGAGGCCGGCTATCTCTATTGGCTTGTGAATGAATAAATAAAACTTTTTCACCTACATTCGCATGTAAGGCATTATTTCCAGTCAAAGCACCTACTTTCCCATTAAAAACTATATGACTTGGGGTTAATGTTTGCATAACATTTAAAGTATCTGGCATAGCATCAACCACTGATGAAAACCGTTTAAACTGCCCCTCGTCATCTCTTGGGAGATAATAATCCTGCTCTCCAATATAAAAGGCCTTATCATAATGGATGGGGTCGCCTTGATTATCTTTTAAACCCTCTCTTGGAAGAACCATAATGACTCCATTCATCCCTGTCACCACATGATATGGGATCATGGTTCCAAAAGGTGCACAATGATATACAAACACTCCCGCCTTGGTCGCTTTAAATCTAATAGTGACTTCTTCACCTGGTTTAACTTTTGAAATACTCCCGCCTCCTAATGCCCCTGTCGCAGCATGAAAATCAATATTATGCATATGAAGGCTTGTCTCAGGGTTAACTAAGGTTAATTCTACATAATCACCTTGGTGTACTACAATTATAGGGCCAGGAACAGAACCATTAAAGGTCATCGCTTGAATAGTAACATCACCCGAAACTTGAATTTCTTTTTCCTCAACAACTAACCTCACCTCTATAATTTTAGGGGGCGAATTAGCTACTTGCTGATGAATAGGCAAAAATGGTGGAAAAACCAGCTCTTGAGTTACCCGTTTAATTCTATCTGGTTTTAAAGGCTTATGTGAAATACTGGGTGTGCAACCTGAAATCACCAGCACAATTATAATAAGTATGTTTTGTATTTTATTCTTCATAATAATTCCACTCCTTTATTAAATATCAGGTTTAAAATCAGATGCTTACATACACCAAGAAAGCAGTAACGTCACCCGTATCTGCATCACACATATACATCGCAACTCATACAGCCATAAACTAAATGATCAATATCGGAACCAGAACTTATACTTCGCGCAGTCACCACCTTTAAGCTCTGATGAGAAACAAGACAAACTACATTTATCCATTTTGTAGTACTATCATTAAACATTCCAAATACAGCTATTTATAATTGTGATGATTTTTCTTGGATAAAGCATGAGAGCATCTCAAAAATAAACCTAAAAAAGATTTGTAAAACAATTTTGTTCCACGATTAAAGAATATGCTTTTTTTATATTTAACTCAGTGAAATATTATGTTTGAATAAGGGTATTTTCTCACTTGCTATTAATGTATATAAGAGTAACCGTTACTTTTTATAGTAACCGTTCAGTCCCCCCTCTTTGAAAAAGAGGGGTTAGGGGAGATTTTATTAGACAAATCCCCCTCAATCCCCCTTTTTCAAAGGGGGAGGTGAACGGTTACTTTTTATAGGATGAATAGTTACCTATTATTTAACCCGACAGCACCATCACTCAAAAAAGATATTTGTGATTTTTAAAAAGAACTCAGATGCTCCCATGTAATAAAAATAATAAAACATGTTTATCCTTTTTAATTATTGGGATTGCTTTAGCCATTTTCAGCCTAAGTCCACTAGGAATATATCTTGAGGAAGAGTTAGGGCTACCCATTTTATTTCACTTAAGAGGTCCTACTCCAGCCCCTAACAATGTCATTATTGTGAGTATTGATGAAACCTCAGCAAACATATTACACTTGCCTGATAACCCCGAAAAATGGCCTCGCTCATACTATGCTGAATTAATTAAAAAAATAAACCAGCAACCCCCTGCACTGATTGCTTTCAATATGACTTTTGAAGAAATCAGAAATCCAGATAATGACCTGTTACTGGCGCAAGCCATGTCAGATGCAAATAATATTGTCTTGAGCAATTACCTTAAAAGACAAACTATTCAATCTTCTGGCTCATTTAATGAGTTTAAATTTGAAAGAATTATTAATTCAATTTCGCTAATAGAAGATGCTGCACTTACCTCTGCGCCCTTTTTACTCCCAAAAACATCAACAACAGTTAAACAATTTTGGGCTTATAAACAGAGTGCGGGGGGACTGGCAACTTTTCCAACTGCTATTTTTCAACAATACTTAATCAAACAAGCCTCTCCAGAAATTAAGGCTTTACTTCAGCAATTTAATATTGAGTATACAAATACATTCCCAACAGAAAATAGGCTTAATTTTAGCCATGAGATAAATCTTAAAAAAATAAAATCTAACTTACTCACTAACCCGAAAAGCATAGAGGACATACAGCAATTAATTATTTCAAAGAATTTTTCGCCTCAAAAAAAACGTTTATTGAATACTTGGCTTAGTTTGTTAAAACAACCAAACAGCTTATATTTTAACTATTATGGAAAAGCAGAAACCATTACCACCATTCCTTTTTATCAAGCCTTAGTCAGTAATATATTAAACCCAGATTTATTTAAAGATAAAATTGTTT
>JALSLS010000369.1 GCA_026988195.1 Methylomonas sp. | reverse complement strand
ATCCTAGCTTTAACTCTAGCCTTAAATTTCTACGGAAAACGGCATGGGCTAGGAAAAAAGTAGAAAACCTTTATCTTCGGGAT
Source organism: Methylomonas sp. (assembly GCA_026988195.1). Lineage (GTDB taxonomy): Bacteria > Pseudomonadota > Gammaproteobacteria > Methylococcales > Methylomonadaceae > QPIN01. Next base: position 9,876 of record JALSLS010000369.1, on the reverse strand, counting down.
AAATGGGTCGAAAGTACTAAACTGTAGGGTGGGAAGCTTTTATGCCTCCCCCGTTACAATTCAATTCATTTTAGATCACAAAACCACCTTGAGTCGTTTTGGTGGGCGGAAAAGATGCCCACCCTAGCCTGTATATTAAGTAATAACTGTTGGCTCTGTTCGACCTGTTCGTTTTTTGACTTCACAAAACTGCTCAGCCAAATCAATCAAAAAAGCCAATGCGTCTTGAGCATCTTGATCATGCTTACTCGCATCAGCTTCGTATTTTTCTAGATAGATTCTTAAGGTTGCTCCCACTGTACCGGTTCCTGATAATCGATAAATAATACGAGAGCCATCCTCAAAACCTATTCGGATACCTTGATTATTACTCACACTACCATCTACGGGATCTGTATAGCTAAATTCATCCGCATATTTAACCGTATACTCAGCAAAAGACTGGCCTTTTAATGCCGGTAATTGCTTGCGTAAATGATCTACAATAGCATTGGCAATATCCATCTCCACAGCTTCATAATCATGCCGGCAGTAAATATCTCGGCCATAAGTTTGCCAGTGCTCAATCACAATATCTTCAACAGACTGGCGCTTTTTAGCAATTAAATTAAGCCAAAATAAAACCGCCCATAAACCATCTTTTTCTCTAACATGGTCAGAACCTGAGCCAAAACTTTCTTCACCACATAAGGTAATTTTCCCATCATCTAAGAGGTTACCAAAATACTTCCAGCCTGTTGGTGTTTCAAAACACGGTATGCCTAATTTTTCCGCCACTCGGTCAACAGCTTGACTGGTAGGCATTGACCTAGCCACACCAGCAATACCTTTGGCATAGGCTGGAATACATGTCGCATTCGCGGCCATAATAGCTAGACTATCACTGGGGGTTACAAAAACATTAGCGCCCATAATCATATTTCGGTCACCGTCACCATCTGATGCAGCGCCAAAGACAGGAGGCGTATCAGCAAACATGGTTGCGGTTAATTCCTTAGCATGAGCCATATTAGGGTCTGGGTGACCACCACCAAAATCTTCTAATGGAATTCCATTGATCACCGTGCCTTTTGGCGCGCCTAAAATGTCCTCTAGTATTCTAGTGGCATAAGGGCCGGTAATCGCATGCATAGCATCAAAACATAAAGAAATATAATTAGATGAAATGCAATTTTTTAGTAAATCAAAATCAAAAATACTCGCCATTAAATCAGCATAATCATCCACTGGATCAATAATGGTAATAATTAGCCCATCAATTTGCTGCTGACCTATATTGTCTAAATCAATATCGGCAATTTCAGCTATTTTATATTCGCTTATGTTCTTACTATTTTCGTACAGTGCATCCGTAAATTTTTCAGGAGCTGGGCCGCCATTACTCGCATTATATTTAATCCCAAAATCTTCATCAGGGCCACCAGGGTTGTGGCTTGCAGATAAAATAATCCCACCAAATGCTGTATTTTTTCTAATAATATGTGATGCAGCGGGGGTTGATAATAACCCACCTTGACCTATAATGAGTTCACTAAACCCGTTGGCAGCAGCAATTTTTATAATCACTTGTATCGCTTCGCGGTTAAAATACCGGCCATCTCCCCCTAAAACCAGTGAAGAACCTTTAAAATCAGTCAATGAATTAAAAATCGACTGTACAAAGTTCTCTAAATAGTTTGTTTGTTGAAAAACAGACACTTTTTTTCTTAGCCCTGAAGTGCCAGGCTTTTGATCAGTATAAGGAGTAGTTGAGAGACTATTTATTTGCATTTTTAACCTTCACGACATTATTAATGTGCCATTAAAATACACCAAATCACCCCCTAATTGTAATTTTTTTATGAGATTTTCTCTGCTATTCATTTTTTTTACCCTTATTTATAGCTCTATTTTTTCACCCACTCATGCAGATGAAAAAATATGGGTATTAATAAACACCTCTGAACTACGTCTTAAAGTAATACAAGGAAACAAAATCTTAGCCGTTATGGATAACATTGCGATTGGGCAAAATGGGGCTGGGATGAAGACCCACAAAGGCGATGATATAACGCCGTTAGGAACATATACTATTGGTTGGGTAAATAATAAAAGCCGTTTTCACAAATTTTATGGTTTTACTTACCCCTCCTTACAAAATGCAAAAACAGCCTTGCTCAATGGTTTTTTAAATAACAACGAATACAACAAAATTCTTCGTGCTCATCGAAAAAAACAAGTCCCGCCTCAAAACACTATGCTGGGAGGTCATATTGGTATTCATGGTTTGGGGGCAGCTGATATAAAGATCCATAAGCTGCTTAATTGGACACATGGCTGTATCGCATTAACTAATAGACAAATCGATCAATTAGCGAGATGGGTTGGCAAAGGCACCATGGTTACAGTAGAATAAACCTAGGAAAGGCGACAATAACTTCAACAATTCAGGAACAAGATCATGATAAAAGCATTAAACATTTCAGCAATCATTATTACAGCGGCTTTAGCAACGGGTTGTGCAAACACTTCAGGTATTGATAACTTACAATCTCAAATTGATACTTTAAACTCTAGTATTGCTACTGCATCAGCAAATTCAGCTAAAGCCTTAGCAGCTTCAGCTTCTGCAGAAGCAAGAGCATCAGCGGCAGAAGCTGCTGCTAACCGTGCAGCTCAATATGCCCAAGACACTAACAGCAAACTTGACCGCATGTTTAAAAAATCAATGATGAAATAATTTATTGTTTGTAACTGCTCACCCATAACTTGTGCTCTTAGCCCCTCTCCCTGCTTGGGAGAGGGGCTAAGAGCAGCTGTTACTTTTTTATAGAGTGAGCAGTTACCTTTAATCTTTACCTTCGTCCAAAGGCAAAAAAGCACTTTCAAAAATAGCAACAGGGATACCATTTCTTTGTTCTAACGCCCGCCTAAGTACAGCACCTTTGAGCACTGGAATCTGATTATTATTCACCCGCTCTATCAAATCAAGCGCGCTAGCTAATCGCTCCGAATAGCTGTTCTCCTTACCCTCTAGCTCGGGGTAGACTTCAATATAAAGTTTATTTTTTGACCAACCCACCTTTATCGGTTGATTAACAATATAAACCTTTGTCCCTCTTTTTACTTGTGGAAAAAGTTTTTCAATATCCTCAGGGTACATGCGAATACAGCCATGACTAACCCGCATACCTACGCCATAAGGCTTATTTGTGCTATGAATTAAATAACCAGGAACGCCTAGCCGTAATGCAAAAAGTCCTAAAGGATTATCGGGGCCTGCTGGAAACACATCGGGCAATATCTCGCCTTTTTCCGCGTGCTCATCCTTGATTGATTGTGGTGGTGTCCAAGTAGGGTTTTCTTTTTTAGCAATAATACGGGTTTCGCCTAAAGGAGTATCCCAATCAACGCGCCCTATACTGATAGGGTGCGTAATAACCATTTTTGGCTCATCAGCCTTCGGTTTTGGGTAAAAATATAAACGATATTCAGGTAAATTAAGCACCACACCTTCATGTGGCGTGTCAGGCAAAATATGGCTATTGGGTATTCTTACTTTGGTATTCTCACCAGGCATCCACCTATCAACCGTTGGATTCGCTAATAAAATTTCATTCTGACCTAAATCAAAATCTCGCGCGATATCAAGTAAAGTGTCTTCATGCTTCGCCAGAACATAGTAAGGCTCTTCTATTTCACCTCTAATTAGTGTATCTCCTTTAACTAGAGGGTACAAAAAGCTGTTTGCTGACACGGTACAGCAACTAAAGAGAGCAAATGAAATGACTATTTTATTGATCATTGATATAGGCCTATAAATATTTATTGCGAATTGCCTTAGGCACCTCACAATAAATAACCTCCCGCAATCGTTCCCATACTCTGCGTCACGGCCATTCAGTTAAGTAGGATGTGCTGAGGTACGAAGCGCATCTTTCTATATGATGCGCTTCCTATGGTCAGCACATCCTACGTTTTCGCTTACCTTAATAGCCTTGACGGGAACCGTGGGGGTAGGTTATTTATTGCCAGTTACCTTATACCTTATTCTCACCGCCAAATATTTCTATTAAGCGAGGTAAAAAATTAGATAGCTCTAAAGACATAATAGAAAAATCTACATCAAACCGTGCAACTTCATCTTCTGCATCCGTATCTGAAACTTGATCCTGAATTAAATCTAAAAATTTCAAACGCTTAATGGCTAAGTTTTCATCAACAATAAATGATAATCTGTCCGTCCAGTTTACTGCTAGTTTAATCACTTGCTTACCATTATCCAAGTGATTGGTAATTTCTGGTAAGGCAAGGTTATGGCGTTTACAGCGAATGATACTGCCGTCCTCTTCTGGGGAACGCAATTCACACTCATCTTCAATCACTAAATCTTTCGGTGTTGTCGCACTATCAACCAACCATTGCGTCATAATAGTCACTGGTTTATCAACTGTATTAACCGGAACGACTGGTAATGAGCCCAAACATTTACGCAAGTGGCTTAATAAATCTTCTGCTTTTTTTGCTGATGCCGCATCAACCACCATCCAGCCACCTTTAGGGTCAATATAAGCAAAGGTTTTTTTAGAGAAAGAAAAGGCTCTGGGTAATAGTTCAAAAACCAATTCATCTTTTAGTGCTGCACGTTCCTTTTTGCTTAGCTTCCTCGCTTCTTGCTGTTCTTTTTCTGCAATTTTATCCTGTAGCATTTCATTAATAACCCCAGCAGGAATAACCTTCTCTTCTTTTTTAAGACAAAGCATCATAAAGCCATTAGAAGCATGGATTAGTTGTTCAACAGACCCACCCACGGGTGATGTCCACCCCATACTAAATTCATCCTGTTTACCACATGGCGTAAAGCGCTTATCAGCAAGCTTCTCCTCAAGTTCATCGGCGGCTAAGGAAAAAGGTTCTGTAAAACGGTAAAGGGCTAGATTTTTAAACCACATGGCTATTCTTCAATCAATAAAAAGCCGTGCATTATCTCAAATTTATAGATAGGGTAGGATTTATTTTTTTAAACTAGAGCAGAACATGAGCACAATTACTGGCTTTCAGCCGATTGCAAATAAATCAGCTGAAATATTAATCTTAGGCTCAATGCCGAGTGAAACCTCACTGCTAACCCAGCAATACTATGCCCATCCTCGTAATGCATTTTGGTTGATCATGTTCAATTTATTTAATAAACCTACAGCTATTGACAACCCTTCGTATCAACAGAAAAAAAAGCTATTATTACAAAATAATATTGCTATTTGGGATGTATTACAAAGTTGTGAGCGAAAAGGTAGTTTAGATAGTGCTATAAAAATGGATTCAATAAAGGCTAATGATTTTTATACTTTTTTGACACTTCACGGCAATATTAAAAGGGTTTGTTTTAACGGTGCAAAAGCAGAGACTGTCTATAATAAGCATGTTTTGCCTGATATTAAAATTTCATTTGAATATTTACAATACTTAAAACTGCCTTCAACCAGTCCAGCCTATGCAGCAATGTCCATACAACAAAAAATGATTCTTTGGGCACAAGGTCTAAGCGGTACATCACTCAGATAGGTAACTGGCAAAAAATAGCGAATAGAAAACCAAAACTTTGGCTACACGGAGTATATAATATAGGGAGTTGATAAAAATAGGGTGGCAGTATGGAATTTTCACTATGGGAAAATCTTTTATTGGGTGTGATGGTTGTAGGCGTTATCTTATGGATGCGACCAAGCATTAAAACATCTATGCAACAAACCCGTGATGCAAAATCTGACTGGATGGGTGCTTTGGTTCCTATCGGTTTGGTCGTTATGTTTGTGGTATTTCTAATAGCAATGGTTTAAAAATGATAGATAACAATGAAGTCGCATACGGTGGTGATGAGCTAGAGTATGATGAAAATGGTGAGATAATTCAATACTATGCCATTCGCCCTAATAAAGAACAAATCAAACGCGACATTGCTGAAGTTGCCAAATTAGCAGAAGAATTGACTAATCTATCAGAAAACCAGCTTACTTCAATGCATATGCCTGAGCAGCTTGAGAAGGCGATTGTTGCAGCCAAAAAAATGCCTGTAACAAAACCTGCCAGAAAGCGTCAGCTTAAATTTATTACCGCCAAATTAAGAGAAATTGACCTTGAAAAAGTTAACGATGTACTTGGTCGTATAAAATCTAGAAATGCTCACGGGGTAAGAGAACATCACCAAGCCGAGCAGTGGCGTGATCAATTAATTGTTTGTGAAGATAATACCGTGCTGACTGATTTACTCAATGAGCAGCCTATGGCAGATAGACAACATTTAAAACAATTACAACGAAATGCTCAGAAAGAAGCAAAAGAACAGAAGCCCCCTAAATCAGCTCGACTTTTATATCAATATTTGAAAGAGCTGATTTCTGAATAGAAAATGAGTGGCCTCGTTCATATCCTACCCAAAGTAAATTACACTTTTCCATCTCATGCTCACACGAAATTAAAAATGGGCTAGAGATCACTCTCTCGGCCTTTTTATCGTTCCTCACGCTCTAGCGTGGGAATGCCGCTTGTGACGCTCCAGCGTCACGGAACGCTGGAGCGTTCAGGGCTGAGTTCCCACGCTGGAGCATGGGAACTATAAATGCTCTTTTCTCTAAACCTGCCAATTATCTTCGCACCGAGGGCGGACGCTCCTACATCATCATTGTCTACTCACAAGCTGAATAGCTATTACCTATAAACACTATAAATTGAATACCTGATAGTGCTAGCTCATAAAGGTTCGATACACTAAACTATCCTTAATATTTAAATCATTGCCCAAATCAATATTTTGACAACCTCTTATGGCTTCTCCTCAAAGCAATAAAACTGCCTTAGAAAATATTTTACCCATTCTTTCTTCGCTTAAAAGTTATAGCAAACAAGATTTAAATGGTGATATTTTTGCGGGTATTATTACCGCCATTCTATTAGTCCCTCAAGGTATTGCCTATGCTATGTTAGCTGGGTTACCTGCACAAGTAGGCTTATACGCCAGTATTATTCCCCCCGCTATTTATGCCTTTTTAGGCAGTAGCCGTACTTTATCCGTTGGCCCTGTTTCTATTGCCGCAATTATGATTGCCAGTGCTTTATCCGCACCTGAAGTTGCTGTTTTTGGTAGCCCCGTTGAAAATGCTATTATTCTAGCCGCTGAGGGCGGCCTAATCTTATTGTTAATGGCATTAGTACGTATGGGCGGGTTGGTTAATTTTATCAGTCACCCTGTATTAACGGGTTTTACTAGCGGTGCTGCTATATTAATTGTGTTAAGTCAAATATCCCATTTATTTGGCTTACCTAAAAACCTATGTGGCCTTGATTTTAACTGCTATAGCAGTAGCCTAGGCCTTGTTAATGGCTATGCCTTAGGGCTGGGCATTATTAGCCTGTTTACTCTACTTTGCTTTGCCCCCACGATAAGCTTTATTCTTAAACGGCTTAACATCAAACAACCATTGATTACTATTATTAATAAGTCTGCTCCATTAATCACTCTATTCATCTGCACAGGGCTAGTGACTCATTATCATTTATCAGATCTGCAACAAGTTTCAATTGTTGGCCCAATTCAGGCAGGTTTACCCACAATAAATTTTGCATTTATTAATCATTTTAGCCACTGGAAAGCCTTACTGCCTAGTGCTTCCTTTATTGCCATTATTGCTTATGTAGAAAGTGTTGCGATTGCTAAAGTCACTGCGAATTTACGCAACCAAACCATTAACCCCAACCAGGAGCTAGTTGCTTTAGGTGTTGCTAATCTTGCCAGTGCATTTTCAGGTGGAATGTCTGTAGCAGGTGGTTTTAGTCGCACCATGGTTAATTATTCTGCAGGAGCACGTACCCAAGTATCTATGTTAATTGCTGTGGTATTGCTGTGCTTTGCTGTTAGCTTTTTTAATGAGCAATTTACTTATATTCCTAAAGCAACACTAGCCGCCATTATTCTTATCGCCATTACCCCTTTAATCAAACTTCGTGGAATTATTACCACCTGGAAATACGATAAATCTGATGGTATGGCGGAACTTACAACCTTGGTAGGGGTGCTTGTTTTTGGTATTGAAGAAGGAATCACCATTGGCGTTTTAATCACTATTTTGTGTTATTTACGCAGAACCAGCCACCCTCATATTGCAGTGGTCGGACTTATAAAGGGTAGCGAGCATTTTAGAAATATAAAAAGGCATCAAGTTGAAACTTGGAAGAACTTATTATTCATTAGAATTGATGAAAATATAAGTTTTGCCAATGTCAGTTATATTATGCATTTTATAGAAGAAGAAACCCTGACTAACCCCGAGCTAAAACATGTCGTGTTGATTTTTTCTTCCGTTAGTCATATTGATAGAACCGCATTTGAAGCGCTGGAAAGTTTAATTCACTCCTTAAAAAACAAATCAATTTCCCTTCACTTATCAGAAGTAAAAGGGCCCGTGATGGATAAATTACAACAAACTGATTTTTTTGACCATTTAACACCAGGTAAAGTATTTTTTCAGACCATTGATGCTGTTAATAGTTTAAATACGCCTACTAAAACAAGCTAATTTAATGCCCTCTATACTAAATAACTTTAACCCTGTTTCTACTGAATTACTTAAATCAACCAATCTGATTGAAGCGAGTGCTGGCACAGGTAAAACTTATGCTATCGCTATGTTAGCTTTGCGTTTTGTGGTGGAACAAGAGCTGGATATTAAACAAATATTGGTCGTTACCTTTACCAAGGCAGCAACAGAAGAGTTAAAAGATAGGATTAGAGCGCGCTTAATTGACGCTCGGCAGGCTATTACGGATAAGTCGCCTGATATTGAAGCCACTCTAAAACAATGGCTAGACAGCCTATCAATACCTCTTGAGATTGTTGTGCAACGCTTAAATGTCGCTTTATTAGATATTGATCAAGCTGGAATTTTTACCATTCACGGCTTTTGTCAGCGTATTTTGGCTGAACATGCTCTGGAAAGTGGGCAGTTATTTGATTCTGAACTAACCGGTGATATAAGCTCTATTAAACAAGCCTGCTCTGATGATTTCTGGCGTAAACAAATTTACCCGCGTTCGCTTTGGGAAGCGTCTTTATTAACCGCTCAATATAAGACCCCCGATCAACTATTAGCCAGTGTTGAGCCTATCTCTGACAAGCTGACTATTTTTCCTGAATATCAAGACCTCGATCAAAAACTTATTGACCTTAAACAATTAATAGATAACAACAAACAAGCTATCTCTTTTGCTTTAAGCATTATTGAACAACAATTGGCTGAAGGTAAATTTAAAAAAACCTTTAGCAGTGGCTTTTACATGGCCAGCCAAAACCTGATTCAATGGATAAATGAAGAAAGCACAATATCGCCTGATTTTTCTATTCTGACATCAAAAGGGTTATTTGATGCTTTAAATGGAGTAAAGTTTAAAACCAGTAAAGCCAAACCTTTGCCAAGCGAAGAACAAAAACTCAATTACCTTAATACACTTGATATTGATACCTCGCTATTTGAAAAAATTGATACTGCAGTAAATAGTATAAGCCTTACTTTAAGGCGAGCATTACTTGAAACATTAACACACGATATCGACAAAAGATTACAGCAGCTGAATGTACTCTCTTTTGATGATTTGATTAGCCGTTTGTCAGCAGCCTTACAGCATGAAAAAGGTCAAATATTACACCAAGAAATTCAACAGCGCTTTCAAGCCGCCTTAATTGATGAGTTTCAAGATACAGACCAAAACCAATGGTTTATTTTTTCTACCTTATTCAACACCCCAAACCATTATTTATATTTGATTGGTGACCCAAAGCAGGCAATTTACAAATTTAGAGGCGCAGATATTAACTGTTATTTTTCTGCGCAAAAGCAGGCTAAA